>CAINDV010000239.1 GCA_903847485.1 uncultured Verrucomicrobiota bacterium | reverse complement strand
GGCGCCGGCAGGGAGACAAAATCCCCCCGGCACGCCGGTTCGCAGCGCCGGGTAAAGCGTTCAGCCGCCGCCACCGGCTGCGTAACCCCATCCCCAAATAGTGGCGAATCCGCCGCGGTCATATAGGACAGCATATCTACTGTCCTATTGACAGTCATGCTACTCTTTTTCCATGCTCACGCCCCAATTGTCGGAAACCCTGCCTGTGGCTTATCAACGCCTGCGCCAGCGGCTGGTGGGGATCGGGTGGCTGGCGCTGGGCAGCTTGGTGGAACGGAACCAACCCGGCCAGGGCGGCCCACGCTATCAATGGTCGCGCCGCGTCGGGGGCAAAACGGTGACGGTGGCGCTCAGTGCGGAGCAGTTTGAGTGGCTGCAAGGGGCCATCGCCAATCAGCGCCAAGTCTGGGATGTTTTACTGGCGATGCAGCAACTGACGGCCGCGCACATGCTGAAGAACCTCCCGAACCCTCCTCGCCGCAAGCGCCTATCCAAGAAACAATTAGGACTTAACTAACTGCCATTCGGGTCCGTCCCGGTAATTGGTAGTGCCCCTTACCTTGCGCCTGCGCTCTGCTCATGGCCCCTGTCGCAGGCAGAGGCTCACCATGCTGGCGGTGCCCATCTGCAAACGCCGCGCGAGCCACGCCAATGTCATCGTCGTCTCGCGGCGCGACTGCCGGGTCAGTTTTACCTTGCCCGGACTCCTTTGCGCCGGTTGTTCAAGTCGGCTTCCGTCCAGCCCAGCCGCGCCCAGGACTCCCGCGCCAACCGCTCCGCTTACTAAAGGATTGGCGGTGTGATTTCCAGCAGCGGCACGCTGTCGCTCACCGCCATCAACACCTACGCCGGCAGCACCACCGTCAGTGGCGGCACGCTCGCGCTGTCTGGTGCGGGTGGCGGCAGCGGCGTGGCTCGGAGCACCTTGACGATCAACAGCGCACCACTGTCGCAGTGGGTGGGTATCAGTGGTCGCCCGGGTACGCTGCCGACGGAGGCGCTGTCACCAATATCACCATCATCACCATCAATGGCAGCACGCTCGCTTTCACTGGTGCTGCAGCCGAAGATGATGGCACGGCGGCCACGACCATGACTATGACCGGCGGCACCATCATCGGGCAGTATTGGGATTGTTCCCATTCCTCCCAAGCGACAAACACGCTGAACACCCTGGCCGCCAACACGACCGCCGTTATCACCAACAGCAGGAGAACCCGTGTCCAAGGCGGCTCGATCGTATTGAACGTCGTGGCCGGCAACGTGACCGGCGGCGCGACGCCGGGCGTGGATTTGCTCATCAGCGGACCGGTGGTGTCCTCCCCCTTCGGCGACGGTAGTTCAGATATGATTGTCAAGACCGGCAGTGGCGATCTGGAACTCACCGGCGCGAACACCTACACCGGGGCCACCACCGTGAGCAAGGGCACGTTTAGTAGTGTGAACGGTTCCTTGGCGAACACAGCGGTGACCGGGGCGGGCGGCACATTGACGGGCAATGGCACGGTGGCCGGCACGGTCGCTGTCAACAACGGCACCACGCTCACCAGCAGTTCTCACTTTGGCTGGGAGCGCGGACGATCTTGTCCGTCGGCGGGCGCGAACTTGGCACCAAGCGGACAAAGAATGTTCGTGCTCCAGGCCAAAGTGAGAACTGCTCACGCCAAGCTTGCCCGCCGCGCGTCCGCTTCTATCCTGTGCCTATGCAACCAGTCAACGTCCCGCTCGGTGCCCGCAGCTATGCCATTCACATCGGGAAGGGTCCTCTCGCCCGCGTGGGCCAGGAATGCCGGAAGCTCGCCCTGGGCCGGCGCTGCGCCGTCATCTCCGACCGCAACGTCGCGCCTATCTACAGCCCGGCGGTGTTGCAATCCCTGCGCGCCGCGGGCTTCGAACCTCACCTCATCGTCGTGCCGGCGGGCGAAACCGCTAAGTGCCTCAAGAATGTCCAGGCGTGCTACGACCAGCTTGCCTCGCACCGCCTGGAGCGCCAGTCTTTCATCGTCGCACTCGGCGGCGGCGTGGTGGGCGACCTGGCGGGCTTTGTGGCGGCGACGTATCTGCGCGGGGTGGCGTTTGTGCAGATGCCGACGACCTTGCTGGCGCAGGTGGACAGTTCGGTGGGCGGCAAAGTGGGCGTGAATCTTCCGGCCGGGAAGAATCTGGTCGGCGCCTTTCACCAACCGCGCCTGGTGCTGTGCGATCTGAACGCCTTTGGCACGCTGCCGGAGCGCGAATTCCGCGCCGGCCTCGCGGAGGTGATCAAGTACGGCATCATCTACGACGCGCCTTTCTTCGTTCGCCTGGAGCGGGATCTGGGGAAGCTCTTGCGGCGGGAGACTCGCTGCCTGGGCGAGGTGGTGGCGCGTTGCTGCGAAATCAAAACGGAGGTCGTGGGGCAGGACGAAACGGAATCCGGCCTCCGCGCGATCCTGAACTTTGGCCACACCGTGGGTCATGCGTTGGAAGCGATTTCCCGTTACGGCCAGTATCTTCACGGCGAGGCGATTGCCATCGGCCAGGTGGCGGCAGCCCGGCTTTCCGCCGCGCAACTGGGCCTGCCCGCCGCGGACGTGGAGCGCATCCGCCTGCTCTTCCACCAATGCGGACTGCCCACCTCCGTCCGCCTCACGCCGGCCCAACGCACGAAACTCCTCGCCGCCATGCGCCTGGACAAGAAAGTCAGCGACGGCGAAATCAAATTCGTTCTCGCCGAGTGCCTGGGAAAAGTGCGCTGGGGCCAAGCCGTTCCCGCCGCGCTCCTCCATTCCGTCGTGGACCACCTTTCGCCTAACTCCTGACATGTCAGCCGTCAGCGAAACCATCGTCCGCGAATACTTCGAGCTGCACGGCTTCCTGGTGCGGCAGCAGCGCAAGTATCTGGCACCGACCCGCGCCGAGGACGAGGAGATAGATTTCCTGGTTATCAACCCCGCAGCCGGGCCGGCGGCGCAAGAGCGGCCCTTCGTGCTGCACTCGTCGGATTTGGCGCATGTGGCGCGGGCGGTGGTCGTCATCAAGGGTTGGCACACCGACACTTTCAGCCCCGGCGTACTGGCGTGCGCCCCGGAGATTTTCCGCTTCCTGGAGCCAGCGGTGTTCCAGCCGTCGGCCCGGGCGCTGGGAGCCGGGGCGGTGCCGCTGAAGCTGCTGGTGGTGCCAGCTCTGCCGCAGACCCCGGAATTGCGCGAGCAAAGCATCCAGTTCCTGCGCGACAAGGGCGTGGATGGCGTGCTCCCCTTCCGCACGATGCTGGCCGACCTCATCGCGCATGTCCAAGTGAACCATAACTACCAGAAGTCCGACCTACTGCAGATCATCCGCATCCTCAAGAACTACGATTTCTGCAAGGATCCCCAGATGGAACTCTTCAAGCCCAAGCGCCGGCGCAGAGCGGGAAAGGCTGAAGGCTGAAGCAGGAGGTATTCGCCGCCATTCATCCGGGAGGCCAGAAGGGAGGTCGAAGATCGGAAGTCGAAGGCAGAAGGACTGGGCAGTTTTTCCGCTTTCCGCTTTCCGCTTTCCTCCCCTCGCCCTCTTCGCCGCGGCTTGGGAATTCCAACAGTTGACTAGCAAGGGCTGTTTGGGGGAGCATAGCCGCGACATTCGTTATGAAAACAATCTGGAAAGTCGGTTTGATCTTGGGCGCATTGCTGGGACTGGCGGCGGTGGCGACGTGGCTGTTCGGACGGCCACTCTATCACCGCTACCGGGAGCGGCACTTCCTGGCCCAGGCGCAAGCTTATCGGGCGCAAGGGGATGTGCGGAAAGCCGCGATCAGCGCCCGCCAGGTGCTCCGGCAGAACGCCACCAACATCCCCGCCTGGCGGCTCCTGGCGGAGATCGCCGCCAAGGCGAACCTCCCGACCGAACTGGAGTGGCGTCAGCGCGTGGTGACGATGGATCCCAGCTTGGAGAATCGCCTGGCGCTGATCACCGCCGCCCTGCGCCGGCAACCGCCGCCTTATCCCCTGGCGGCCGAGGCGCTCAAGGAAGCGGAGCCGCAGGGCCGCGAGTCGGTCGCCTACCATTCGCTGGCCGCCGAGCTGGCGGTGAAGCTCCGTCAGCCTGACGAGGCCGAGGCGCATTTCACCAAGGCCTGCCAGCTTGAGCCAACCAATAACGCGAACCAGTTGAACCTGGCCGCGATCCGGCTCGGCGCCACCAACCAGATCATCGCGGCCGAGGCGCGCGCCACGCTGGAACGGCTCGGCGGCCTGACCAATCTCGGCCCGGCAGCGCTGACCTGGCTCATGGCCGAAGCGCTGTCGCGCACCAATCTTGTCGAGGCCGTAGCCCGTTCCCAACGGCTGGCCGCGCATCCGGCGGCCACCCAGCAGGACCAGGTGCAACATCTCGATTTGCTGTGGCAGGCCAAGGATCCGTCGTTGGAGGCCTACCTGGAGACGCTGAAAACCCGGGCGGGCACCCAGGCTGCGGACACTCTCCAGCTCGCCGATTGGATGATCCGGCACCAGCGGGCGGCCCCGGCGTTGGCGTGGTTGCGCAGCCTGCCCGCCAACGTCCAGGCACAACAGCCCACGCCCATGGCCATCGTGAACTGCCTGCTGGCGCTCCAGGAGTGGGCCGAATTGCAGACGTTCCTCAAAGACCCGCCGTGGGAGGAGATCGAGTTTCTTCGCCAGGCCGCTCTGGCGCAGGCTGCCTGGCAGCTTAAACAGGATGTGGTCGCGGAAACTCACTGGCGTAACGCCACCGGCGACGCGGGAGAACGGCTCCGTGCGCTCATCCCGCTGCTAGACCTCGCCCGTCAGTGGCGGCGCAAAGCGGAGTGCGTGGACTTGCTCTGGATGATCGCCGATCGCTTCCCGAAGGAGCGGTGGGTGCTGGCGGAGCTGGACAGATTCTACCAGTCGGAAGCCAACACCCGCGGTTTGAACCGGGTCTATGCCGCGCAACTGGCCTACGATCCGACCAACCTTGTCTTGCGCAACAACCTGGCGGCCAGCGGCCTCCTTTTGAATCAGAACCCCGTCGAGATCAGCGAGTCCTTCCTGCCGCTCTGGCGCGAGCATACGAATAATCCGGCTATCGCCTCCACCTATGCTTTTGCGCTGCACAAACAGGGTAAGACCGAGGAGGGCCTGAAGGTGCTCGAACAGCTTCCGCCAGATAAACTCCACCTGCCACCCATAGCCGTTTATTACGCTGTGCTGCTGGCGGAATCTGGCCGGACCAACGAGGCGAAGCCCTTCGCCACCCTGGCTAGGACTGTGCGTCTGCTACCGGAAGAAAGCGCACTGCTCGACAAGCTGCCGCTGCCGCCTGGCCCGTGAGGGCGTGGTGAGTGGGCGAATGGGCAAGCGGGCGAGCCGCTGGCCGCACCCGCTCGCCTCCGACCGGTGGGTTTGGACTTTGTACTTGGGAACCGCCTGACTAGCCTGCGCCTATGTTTCGCCCCTGCATAGACCTGCACGAAGGCCGGGTGAAGCAGCTTGTCGGCGGCACGCTGAGTGACGCGGGCACCGGGCTGCGCACCAACTTCGTCTCCGACCGGTCCGCGGCCTGGTTCGCACAGCAATACCGCCGCGACGGACTGCGTGGCGGGCATGTCATCCTGCTCGGCCCCGGCAATGAGGCGGCGGCCCGTGCCGCGTTGACGGCTTTTCCCAGCGGTCTGCAACTTGGCGGCGGCGTGAACCTCGACAACGCCCAAAGCTGGCTCGACGCCGGCGCGTCGCACGTCATTGTCACCTCCTGGGTTTTTTGCGACGGGCGGCTCGATGAAGACCGCTTGCAATCGCTGGTCAAAGCCGTAGGCCGGGAGCGGCTCGTCCTGGACCTGAGCTGCCGGAAGCGCGGCGGGGATTACTTCGTGGTGACGGATCGCTGGCAGAAGTTCACCGAGCTGATGGTAAGCCGCGAAACGCTGGCGCGGCTGGCGGAACAGTGCGCCGAGTTTTTGATTCACGCGGTGGATGTGGAAGGCTTGTGCCGTGGGATTGACGCCGAATTGGTGCAGCAGTTGGGCGCGTGGACGCCGATCGCGACGACCTATGCCGGCGGTGCCCAATCACTGGCCGACCTCGCCGCCGTAACGCGCCTGGGCCGGGGGCGGGTGGACCTGACGATCGGCTCGGCGCTGGACCTTTTCGGTGGGCGCGGGGTGCGCTATGCGGATTGCGTGCAATTCAACCGCGATCAGGCGGCAAAGGCACCAGTGGCCTCCCGTCAGCCCAATATAAGGGGAGGGCCAGCAGCTATTGCTGTTCCGCCCAGCCCTCCATTCGACTCCCAGTAGCAATCGGCTGGCGGCGCGCGACCGGAAAAGACCGGAGGACCGGGAGGGCCAGAATGACGAACGCCATCACCGGCCTCCCATCCTGCTCATCTGGTGGATCCGGTCCTTGGCCTTCTGTGCCTGCGCCTGAAACCGCGCGCGGCTTTCAAAGAGTGGTCGCGAGCGCGGGGACGCATCATCGGAGAAGAACAGGGCGAGTTGCGGGCTTCGTATTCCCATTTGACAGGGTGGCGTCTCGGAATGGATTCTTGCGGCGTGACTTTGACTGAATCCCGCTGGCTGCCAGTCGTGCTGCTGACCTGCTCAAACCTCTTCATGACGTTTGCGTGGTACGGCCACCTGAAGTTCAAAAGCGCCCCGCTCTGGTTGGCGGTGCTGGCGAGTTGGGGCATCGCGTTCTTCGAGTATTGCCTGATGGTGCCGGCCAACCGCTGGGGCCACACCAACTATTCCGCCACGCAGCTCAAGATCATGCAGGAGGTCATCACACTGACGGTCTTCGCTGGGTTCGCGATACTCTACCTGGGCGAAAAGCTGCGGTGGAATCACCTGGCGGCGTTCGTGTGTCTCCTGGGCGCGGTGGCGTTTGCTTTTATACCGAAGGCATAGGGGGTTGAGTCGTTAAAATAGTGATTCGTTGAACCGGAGCACCGCAGCAAACAAGCTGTCTTGGACGGCCACGAAAGACACTTCCAACCGGTGAAGAGTAAGGTAAGGTTTGAGCACGACATATTTATGAAGACTCGGGTTTCTAGCAAAGGACGGGCTGCACTGTGGCTCGTTATGTTTGGCGTCGCGGCACAGGCACTGGCAGCGACGCCTTTTCAACTGGTTTCGGGCCGCGACTCCGGTCAGGCTCCGCCAGCAGGTGGCAGCGGGGATTCGTGTCTGCCCTTGCTCAGTCCGGACGGGCGTTTCGTGCTTTTCGCCAGTACCGCCAACAACCTGATCCTCGCCTCCAACGGCCTGCCCATCCCCGCCTTGACCCCGGCCCGGCTGAACGTCTATCTGCGCGACCGCAGCAATGCCACCACCGTGCTGGCCAGCGTGAATCTCACCGGCACCGGCGGCGGCAATGGCGATTCCTTCCCCGCCGGCGTCTCGCTGGATGGCCGCTACGCGATCTTCGAGAGCAGCGCCACGGACCTCGTCACCGGAGATACCAACGCCGCCACGGACATTTTCGTGCGCGACTTCGTCAGCGGGACGACCCGACCCGTCAGCGTCAGCACCAACGGTTTCCCCGGCAACGGCGCATCGCGGAGCGCTGTCATGACGCCGGACGGACGCTACGTCGCTTTCGTGAGCGCGGCGACCAACTTGGTCACGACCGACACCAACGGAATTTCCGATGTGTTTGTCCGCGACCTGCAAACCGGCGTCACCACGCTCGTCAGTGCTGGGGCCACGTCCACCAACTTCACGAACTTTCTGAGCAGTTCCGAAGCGCCCGACATCACGCCGGACGGGCGCTTCGTGGCGTTCTTCAGCACTGCGACCAACCTGGTGCCTGGCGTTGTAACCACCGGCGACCTCTACATCCGGGACTTGCTGAACAGCACCACACACTGGGCCAGCGCCTACGCCCGCGACGCTTTGCTGGGCGTGACTGGTACAAACACCCCCGTCTCTTTCAACCACTCCATCAGCGCCGACGGTCGGTTCCTCGCCTACGAATCCAGCCCGGTGCCGCTGCCAGCCTCGGCGTTCGGGATAATTCTGCGCTACGACCGGGAAACCGGCTCGACCGATATCATCCACACCAACGCCACCGTCATCGTGCCGGCGGCGGTGGAAGAAAGCCGCAGCCTCGACACGACTCCCGATGGCCGATTCATCGCTTTCGTAGCCAATACCAACGTCGTTTCCGGGACGAATACCTTCGCGAGCACCTGCCTCCTGGTCTGGGACGCCGACGCCGGAACCACCGTGTTGGCCAGCGGCGACTTGAGCAACGCCGTGCCAGCCAGTTCCGCCTGCGACTGGCCCGCCTTGGACGTCAGCGGGCGCTACGTGGCTTTCCTCTCGGACGCGCCGGGCTTGGTCACCAACGCTCTCGTGGGCACTTCGCACCTCTACTTGCGCGACCTCCAGGCCGGCACGACGACGCTGGTGAACGCGGACCCCAACGGCGTCGGGGCGCCGCTGACCTGCGCCACGGCTCCGCGGTTGAGCGCCGACGCACGGTTCGTCGCCTTCGAGTGTCCCGACGGCCAGCTTGTGCCCAACGACCGCAACCACGACCTGGACGTGTTCGTGCGCGATGTGATCGCCGGCACCAACGAACTGATCTCCGCCCACGATCCCACGCTGCCCTCGCAGACGGCCAATGGGTTAAGCTCCTTCTCCGCCAACGGCCTCAGCGCCGATGGCCGCTACATCGCGTTCGCCAGCGACGCGGACAACGTGGCCGGCACCGACACCAACGGCTTCCGGGACGTTTTTGTGCGCGACATGGCGACGGGGTCGAATCGCCTCGTGAGCGCCGATCCCAGCGTACTGCCGGGCAATAGCCTCTCCACCGAGGCCAGCATCAGCGGCGACGGCCTCTACGTCGCCTTCACGAGCAGCGCCACCAACCTGATCGCTGGCGACACCAACAACCTCCAAGATGTCTTCGTGCGTGACCTCCAGGCCGGCACGAACATCCTCGTGAGCCGGCGGATGAACGGCAGCGGATCAGGCAATGGAAACTCTTACTCCCCGGTGCTGAGCGCCGACGGGCGATACGTGATGTTCCGCAGTTCGGCCACGGACCTAGCCACCGGCACCGGCTTAACCGAAAATCTTTTTGTCCGGGATCTGGCCACGGGCACAAGTTACGCCCTCACTACCAGCGGAACGTTTGCCACCCCAGCTATGACTCCCAGTGGTCGGTTCGTGGCCTTCGACGGCACATCTGTGAGCACCATGTACTCGTCTCTTTACCTGTGGGACTCCACCAAGGCGAAGGCTCTTCTTTACACGAGCACGTCTGCCAAGATCACCAGCCTCGGGATAAGCCCGGACGGAAATCGTCTGGCCTACGCCACCGGCACCGAATTTAGGGGTGCAGATCTGGCGGCGAAGACGAACTGGTTGATCTCCACGCTCGCTTCCGGTTCCAAGTTCTACCCGCGTTTTAGCGCCGATGGCATGTGGCTGACCTATAGCAAAGCCACAAGCACCACCTACCAGATTTGCCTGTATGACTTCGCCACGCGGACCGAGCGGTTGGTGAGCCATGCTTACAACTCCAGCACCCCGGCCCAAGGCCAGTCGTGCTCGCCCGACATCAGCGCCGATGGCCGTTTCGTGGCTTACCGCTCGGTGGCGACAAACGTGGTCGCTGTCGACACCAATGGCATGGCCGACATCTTCCTCTACGACCGACTTGCCGACGCAAATACGCTTCTGAGCGCCAACTGTTCTGGCAGTGCCTCCGGCCGCCAATCGCTCGGCCCAGTCTTCAGCGCCGATGGCCGGACGCTGGTGTTGCGGACTTGGGCTTCAGATGCGGTGCCGCAGGACTATAACGAAAGCGGCGACGTTCTCGCCTACACCATCCTGACCGTCGTGATCCTGCCTCCAGCCACACCCGGCCAAGGGCCTTGGCTTTCCTGGACATGGGTGCCCGGTGGCACTTACCAGGTGCAATTCAAGGACCGCCTGAGCGATCCAACCTGGCAGACTTTGCCGGGCAGCATTACCAACCAAGGTGCCAAAGCCTACTTCCAGGACACAGCCCCCGCAGACACGCAGCGATCTTATCGGATCAATGCCTATTGAAACCTGAACATCGCCTTCGTATGAACTCGACAACCACTCACTCCCGTTCCCGTCACCAAGCTGCCGCCTTCACGCTGGTGGATTTGCTGGCCATCATTGGCGTGCTGGCCGTGGGCTTTGCCCTGCTCACGCCGACTCTGGCCCGCACCCAGCCGAACAGCAAGACCTTCCAGTGCCTCAATAACCATCGCCAGTTATGCCGCGCCTGGCTCATGTATGCGGACGACAACAGAGACTGGCTGCTTGATGCGAGGAGTTGGATGTATGGCGACGTTTCGCCTGGTGGCGGCACGGAGCAAACCAACGTCAGCTACCTAAAAGCCAGCCGGTTGAGTCCTTATCTGGGCGGCAACTACGAAGCGTATAAGTGTCCCAGCGACCCCCGGACGTATCTTGGCAAGCCGGTCGTTCGCAGTGTCTCCATGAACTGCTACATTGGCAAGGACTTGTGGGATCCCATTTACCTCAGTTACACCAAACTGTCTTCGATGACCCGGCCTGGCCCCGCCACAACCTTAGTTATTCTTGACGAGAGTTCGCTCTCCATCAATGACGGTTTGTTTGCCGTGAATATGTCCGGCTATGATCCTTACCGACCGAGTGCGCTGGCGTTTGTGAGTGTCCCCGGCTCGTTCCATAACAATGCCGGCAGCCTCTCGTTTGCCGATGGGCACGCTGAGATCCATAGGTGGCGTGATCCCCGCACCGCCAAGGCGGTCCTGTTTACATCTTCTCCCAATAATGCCGACGTTGCCTGGCTCCAGGAGCGGAGCACGCGCAAGCTCAACAACCCCACGCGCTGAATAAAGTCAGCATCAAGACCCACGTTGATCCAAACATCACTGAACCGCTGCCGGGGCGTGGAGGCGAACCAACGAGGGTGATCAAAGTGCCAGTCGGTGCCAGCAATCATCGCCGGGTCGCAAAGAGTGCTTTCCAGACCCAGCTTTAGGTCGTGAACAGTCCAATTCGACCGGCGGGACTTACCCCCATGTGGCTGCTGGCACTTTGGAATTTCGGATTTCATGGAGTAAGTGGCCAAGGATCCACACCAACGCGACTCGCCGTCGCTGTCGCGTCCCATCGTGCCTGGCAAGGCGGAATTACCCGAAGTAGTTCCGAAGGATGTCCTCGGCTTTTCCCAGCGCCACCACGTAATCAAAGTTGCCCGCGCCGCAGCGCCGTTCCAATTGTTCCACAATGCGCCGGGCCTGCGCCTCGGTTGTGTTGGGGCCGCGCCGATAGAAGGGCTTGCCTTTATGTCCGAAGGTGAACTGTTGCGCGCACGATTCGGCTGACACTCCGCTAAACACACGGGTGGCCTTCTGGTAGTCGGCATGTGGCGCCAGACCCCATTGGCTGGCGTATTGCACCGCTTGCTCGATGAGTTTGCGGGCACACGCCGGCGCGGTGGCAACCATGGGAAACTCGGCCTGGTAATGATCGCGGATACGCAAGCGGTAATCAATCGCATCACAGTCCTCATAAAAGGCCAGCTTCGCGCCCAGGCAGAAAACGTCTATCAAAAACACGCCCGCCTGGACTCGCGCTCCGCCTGACTTGAAGCGGGCGAGGATGACCCAGCCAAGGCCCTGAGTAAACAGGTCCGTGGGCCAAAACGCCTCATGGCTCGGCGGCTGAACGTGGTGGTCAATGTGGTCAATCATGCGGGGAGATTACACTCTCTGGAGCCACCATTCAAGTCCCGGTGAGTAATACCAATTACCAGTGACAAATGGTAGATTGGCTGGCCAACCCCTCACCCGCCCTTCGGGCACCCTCTCCCCCATCGGATGGGGAGAGACAAGGGCGGGGTAATTCGCCTTTCCATGGCTGCGTGGTGCCTCTTAGGGCGGCGAAAAGGAGCTTGTTCACAAGGCAAAAGTTGGGCGGCGCAAAAGTTATTCACCGGCGGCTGCGGGGAGCGTATTGGCATCGCTCCTCGCCGCCGGCGAATAACTTTTGGAATACCTATAAGGGACGGGGGTGAGGGGGCGTTTGGTGATTCCACCGGTAACCTTGAAGAATTGGTATAACCCATCATGCGCGCCGTTTGGTGCTGCCATCAGTGTTAACCAGCCAGTCGCCCGGAAAGGCGACGGACGCGGAGTTGTTGGGCGTGCGCAGCGTGAAGCCCGAGGGTATGACATAGGTGGTGCCGCTGGTGGGGACGTTCGTGGTCGGACCCCAGATGGCAGCCACCCAACCCGTGGCGTTCCTCGCGCCTTGGCTGGTTACCTGGGTGATGACATCGGCGGAGGCCGATAGCGCGCCTGCGCTCAGCAGACCGACCGCCCAAGCAAGCCGCCCGCGGCGGAACCAGGCGGACGCCTGACTTAGTTGCGCGCCGGAGCGCGGCGTGGTGGTGGTGAGAACTGGCGGTGGATTCATGTTGGTTAGTTTCATTGGTTTGGAGTGTTGATGGTTTAGTGGCACAAGGAATGGAGATCGAGGTTAAGAGGCAAGGGATTAGTTAGTTAGAGCGTGTTGGAGAAGTCGCCCAGCGGTAGGGCGAGGCTCCTGTCGAGCCGTTCGGCAAGGTCGCACTGCCGCTATCGTTGAGGCTCGGCAGGAGCCTCGCCCCACCACGGCAGGCGTTTGAAAAAGGCTCTTCCAGAGATGATCTTGCTGTCTGTGACGCTCCTTGAAAACTCGGACCCGGAAGTGCCAGGGAACCTGCCATCGCCAATTAGTGTCTGAGAATGGTAAAAATGGTGGACCGCCAGACGAACTGGGTGCGGCATAGAGTAGGTGGGGGCAGAGATAGGGTTGCAGTCGAAGTCTATTACGTGTCTATGAACTGGCGAGTGACGGTTTCATGCGGCTTGGCGCAGGTCGTCCGCGAGCAAATCGGGGCATCTGGCCCAGCAAATTCGCGGGGCCACGAATTTCTTGAACGCATGGGTTATTGGCAAAGACACGAGAAATTGGGGC
>CAINDV010000238.1 GCA_903847485.1 uncultured Verrucomicrobiota bacterium | reverse complement strand
GCCCCTGGTCAAAACTTTCAAATATGTGTTTCCTAAAAAGCATTTTCATCCCACCTGACCTAGAACCAATGACACCTCGATTTTCACACTTCCCCTGACCAACATCCAATGACACTTGCCCGCTGACCTGTGATTATTCCAGTTTTGATCGCACCACGACAGGCAATCGTTTTTTTCTTGCCAACGCAGAAACCATCTGCGATTGTAAGCCCGCTAGGGCAATCGCTCATTCGATCCTTGCTTCTGCCCTGCTCGCAGCGACCTGTCAACACAAACGAATGACATGAACACACAACCTATGCGCTTAAACGTGGAAGTTAAGAAACCGCGCGCCGAGAGAAGGAGCGGCTTCACCCTTATCGAATTGCTGGTGGTGATCGCCATCATCGCCATCCTGGCCGGGCTGCTGTTGCCCGCACTTGCGAAGGCCAAGCTGCGAGCCACGTTGACCGCCTGCCTGAGCAACCAGAAACAACTGGCCTGCGCCTTCCTGATGTATGCCACCGACAGTCAAGAAATAATGCCCGGGCCCGACTACAACGGGTTGGGCTTGTACGCCGGCGGCTTTTGGCCGGACCCCAACTATACGGCCGGGATGACGCTGGTAGCGGCGGAGAAGGCCGCTGCCGATTCGCTCGCGCGCGGTCCGTTGTGGAAGTATGCGAGCACCCCGGGGGTCTATCACTGCATCGGCGACACGCGCTGGAAGAGGATGAAGCCGGGCTCCGGCTGGGCCTATGTGAGCTACTCCAAATCGGAGGGGCTGAACGGCGGCGGCTGGACCGGGACCACTCCCTTCAAGAAAACCACTCAAGTATTGTCGCCCTCGCAGACTTTTATCTTCATCGAGGAGGCCGATCCGCGCAACGAGAACGACGGCACTTGGGTTCTCGACTCGACTCCGCCGGGCTGGGTGGACCCGTTTGCGGTCTTCCACGGCACCGTCAGCGACTTTTCGTTCGTTGACGGGCATGTGACCAGCCACAAGTGGACTGACAAAGCGACCATCAAGGCGGCCATGGACTCGGCCGCCGGCGTTTCAAGCTTTTTCTGGGCGGGTGGCACCGGCACGAATCCGGATTTTCGCTGGGTGTGGGATAACTACCGCCACGCGGCTTGGAAGCCGTTGCCGTAACAGGGTTTGCAGGTAGAACTGGATCCGCGCGCGACCGTCCGCTGCTGCCACTTGCCTAAGAGCGCGTATGGAAATTCAAGGAGTGGCGTTAGTTGGCTATTGGAAGATGTTGGTTTTGAGGGAACTGGGCGGCCAGGTGAATGTGGGCGATTTGAACGCAGTTCGGCTGTTTCCTTGAGCCAACTTCCTGCCCTGCTGGGGCGCTGCATACCGGAAAAATAGTTTTCGCCCAACTCATGGAATGGACTCACCCCGAGCAATTCCGCCGCTGCCTGGGGCGTTACCAAGGCCAGCACAAGGTCCGTAACTGCTCTTGTTGGGATCAATTTCTCGCCACGACCTTTGCGCAGGTCACTGAGTGCGCGAGCCGAGCCGACATTGAAGTCTGCTTGCGCTCGCAACGGGCTTAACTCTACCACCTGGGTTTGCGCTCCGCTGTGGCGCAGAGCACGCGGGCCGACGCCTAGGCTTCACGCGCCTGGCGCCGCTACGCCGACCTAGCTCAAGGTCTGCTTGCCCGGGCCCGCTGGCGCTGGGCCCAGGAGCCGCTGGGAGGGGAATTGGCCCGACCGTTTACGCCTTGGATTCGACCACGATTGAGCGGGGCCGGAACCGGTTTCCGTGGGCACGCTTTCGTTCCCCCAAGGGGGCCATCAAGCTCCACACCCGGCTGGATTTGCGCGGCCCCATTCCCACGCTGATTGCGATTGCGGACGGCCAACAGGCCGCGGGACGCGTACGCGATGAACTGATTCCCGAGCTAGGAGCCTGTTAGGTCAGGGACCGCGGCGATTTTGATTGCGCGCGACTTTATGGCTTCGTCTTCGCCGGGGCATTCTTCATCACGCGCCCCAAAGCCGGGGTGAAACTAAACCCGAATTCCGAAGTGGAAATGCCTCCGAGTAGTAGTGGGACCGGCTTCCAGCCGGTCTTTTGCGGTTCGCCCTG
>CAINDV010000237.1 GCA_903847485.1 uncultured Verrucomicrobiota bacterium | reverse complement strand
TTCTCCGCCCCAGCCCGAAGATAGATGGCATAAGCCCGCCCCGGTTCCGCCAACGCCCCGCGCCACGTTCCCTTCGGCACCCTGCCTTGGATCACCGTGGGGTCCGGCTTCATCTTCGCGAACTCGAAACCGTGGATGAAGGCGCGCAGAATGCCCATCTGTCGGCGAAAGGCCGGGCAGCCGCCCCCCGGCTGTTTTGCGGGATAGACGAAAGTCCCATCCTCGTGCCCCACCACGAACGAATAATCCAGATGGTTGAACAGCCCGCCCCCCGCCACGATGAACTCCCACGCTTCAATGCGATAAGGCGTGTCATTCGTGCCCTTGAAGCCGGTTTCGTTGTCGCCGATGACCTTGTTCAAATCGTAGTTCATCCCCACCGTGTCCGGCGGCGTGGCGTAATGGAAGTTGTAGATCGAGACGTCCGCCTGGGGGGCCGTGACCTTCTGCTTCCCATTGGCGACATTGCGGGAGATGAGCTGCTTGTGCGGGTGATCCTTCTGCGCGTCCATGATTTGACTCGCGATATGATCCTGCCAGTCCACCGTGACGCCACCGAAATACGGCTCGTTGCAAATCTCGTAATAGACGTTGTCGCAGTCGCGTAGTTCCTCGACAAACTTGCGCGCCATGCGCACCTGGATCGCCAGCGTGCCGCCATGCTTGTCGAGGGTATAGACGTTCGTGCGTGCCAGGCCGACGCCCACGCCGTTCACGTTGTTGCCCGGATGCAGCGGACTGAGCACCCACATGGACTCATCGTAAAAGGGGCAGAACAAATTCACCTCCACCACCACGCCGCGGGCGGACGCCTGCGTCACAAAATCGCGGAATCGTTTGAAGTAACCCTCGTCCCAGCGGTCGAGGTTGAACTTGTTCCCGCCGCCCTTGTACCCTGGCTCGTTGCTGCGCGCGAACGGACACAGAAACTTCCCCGCCAGCGGCGCCAGTGTGTTGCGCGCGATGTTGAACGCGCCTGCCGGCTCGCAGTAGGTGCCGCCTGTCCAGGTGCGCGTGAGGTTCAGTTTGTCGGCGGCCAGCGTGTCCAGGTATTTCGCATAATCAAAATCCGCATTGAGGACCGCCCCGTAGTGCTCTCCCGAAGTGATGAGCACCACCGGCTGGCCGCGCCAGAGGAAATAGTGCGGATTGTCGGGATGCAATTGAATCGGCGGGCCGGCAGCCCGCACGGGTCCGGTCACCAGCACGCTGGCCGACAGCAGTAGCAAAGCGAGGCACAATCTGATCATGGCCCTCCTCATACCAGTACCCTGCCGCCATCGCCAGCCACATCGGCATTCAATCGGCCCAGCACCAAAACCGACTCTCGCCTCCGCGGTTGAGCAGACTCTCAGCTGCTGATCGTCCCAGAGCAGCCATGGCGGCCACCTGACAGAGCAACTTTTCCCGTCCATGTAGTGCGATGGGTTCGCGACATTCCTCTTACGACTGAAGGCAAGGAACCGGATCCCTTGCCGCCAGCCATGACCATCAGGCGGTCTTGCCCGCCCACCCGGCTTGGCATCAGCACCCAGTCCGCTGCAAGAGGAATGGCGATGAATCCCACCAGGCAACATGCCTGGCCCGAAATGGCGGAGATACGTCAAGCGGCTCCCCTCACCCGTTCCTGGCCTATTGCTGGTACCAATCTCGAATCCGCACTTCCACGCCGACGTCGGGGCCGACGAGTTTCTTGAACTGCTCGAGGTCGCTGCCGCGGCAATGGTAGGGATACACCACTTTCGGCTTGAACACTCGCACCGCGTCCGCCGCCTGTTCCACGGTCATCGTGTAGGGCAGGTTCATGCACACGAAAGCGACCGCGATGTGCTTCAGGGCGCGCATCTCCGGTATGTCCTCCGTGTCGCCGCTGAGATAGACGCGCGCGCTGCCCATTGTGAGCAGGTAGCCGACGCCGCGGCCCTTCGCGTGATACTTCGCGCGTTCCGGCGTCAGGTTGTAGGCCGGTACGGCTTCAACGGCCACGCCCGCCACGTTGGTCTTCTGTCCCATGGCGAGCGGAATCACCCGGTCCCTCAGTTCGGCCGGCAACTGCGCTGCGACCGCCGGCGGCGCGACCAGTTTCGTGCCCGCTTGCGCCACAGCTTTCAGCGTGTCGGCGTTGAGGTGGTCGCCGTGAATGTCGGTAACGAGGACCAAACCCGCGGGCGGGAGCTCGGCAAACCGCCCCGCCCCGCCGACCGGGTCCACGTAAATGGTGAGATCCTTCCAGCCCAGCGCCAACGTGGCATGATTGATGGGATGGACAATGAGGTCGCCGTCTCCGGTGACAATGCGATCGCCGTCAAGCGTGGCGGCGGCAGCAATGGCCGGCGTGCCATGCGGGGCAACCGTCAGGGCGCCGGAGACCAGGATGGGAGACAAAGCTCGAATGAGATGCGGAATTCTCATGCCGAAATGATGTGCTGATTTGCCGCCAGTTGCAAACGGTGTCTGAGCAACGCCGGCAGGAGGTCAGTGAAGCAGACCGTCTTCACGGTCGGGCGGCTCGACGTGATCAGCGTGCGGCGGCACCGGAAGTAATCCCCGGCAGACAATTCTTCATCAGTCGGTTGGTCCATGCGCCAGCTTTTCAATTTCCGCCGCGGGCAGGATGATTCTCTTGATCCATTAGATCTCATCGGATGGATGTTTTGAACGCCAAGCGCCTGCGGCTTGGCCGGGGGACATGGCGGCGTTTGTGAAACATACGGGCAAGCCGTTTGGCGCTTCTGGCATCACGCGAGTTTGCGTGACTTCAGCCACATTCTGTGAGCCCCCCGCCGTAAGCGGGCTGCACACAATAACATCCCCAGGAATCGGCCCGGGGATGGCATCGACTGCAAATTGTCTTTGCGCACGCCTTCCTTTAGCTTGTGGCCTATGATGTGCGTCCGATATCGAATGACTTGGAAGACCTCGTGCCCGGCGGCCTTGCTGCTGGTGGTCTGGTTGGGGAGTTGTCCGTGGCTGCACGCCGCCGACTGGCCCCAATGGCTGGGTCCAGAGCGGGACGCCGTCTGGCGCGAAACGGGCATCCTGCGCCGGTTTCCGACGAACGGACCGAGTTTTCGCTGGCGCACGCCTATCGGCACGGGCTATGCCGGTCCCGCCGTCGCCAAGGGGCGCGTCTATGTGACGGATCGGGTAGGCGCGACGGAGCGCGTCCTGTGCTTGAATAAGGCGGATGGCAAAATCTTGTGGGAGCACGCTGACGAATGCCCCTACACCATCAGCTACGCCGCCGGGCCACGGGCCACTCCAGTGGTGGACGAGGGCAAGGTTTACACGCTTGGCGCACAGGGCGACTTACGCTGTCTGGCAGCAGGGTCCGGGCAAGTGCTCTGGTCGCGGGCGTTGACCAAGGACTTCGGCATCCAGACGCCGGTGTGGGGATTTGCGGGTCATCCGCTCATCGAGGGGAACAAGCTCATCTGCCTGGTCGGCGGCGCGGGCAGCGTGGTGGTGGCGTTTGACAAGAACACGGGCAAGGAACTATGGCGGGCACTGTCGGCCAGGGAACCGGGCTACGTTCCGCCCATGATTTACGAAGCGGGAAGACGCCGCCAACTCATCGTGTGGCACCCCGAGAGCCTCAACTCGCTCGACCCGGAGACCGGCCGTGTCTTCTGGACACAGCCCTTTGAGAGCCGGGTGGGCCTCTGCGTGTCAACGCCGCGTCAATTGGGTGATTTGCTGTTTGTGACCGCTTTCTACAACGGCCCGCTGATGATGCGGCTCGACGCGACCCAGCCCACGGCCCAAGTGTTGTGGCGAGGCAAGAGCATCAGCGAGCAGAAGACCGACGGATTGCACTCGATCATGTCCACGCCATTCCTGGAGGATGGCCACATTTACGGCGTGTGCAGCTATGGCCAGTTGCGCTGTCTCAAAGCCGAAACCGGCGAGCGCCTGTGGGAAACCTTCGCCGCCACCACCGAGGGCAAACCGGTGCGCTGGGCCAATGCCTTTCTCATCAAGAACGGCGATGTGTTCTTCCTGCCGAATGAAAAGGGCGACCTCATCATCGCCCGGCTCAGCCCGCGCGGTTACGAGGAACTCAGCCGGGCGCATCTGCTTGAACCCGTCAACCATGATTGTGGCCGCAACGTGGTCTGGTCGCATCCCGCGTTCGCCAACCGCTGCATCTACGCCCGCAACGACCGGGAAATCATTTGCGTCTCTCTGGCAGCGGAAGAACAGGCCCCTGCCAAGGACCGGGAACAACCCGGCTCATAAAGGAGTTCAAAGGCTCACCGGGTCGCGTTCGACCGAGGTTCGGTCAATCAAGGTGAGGCGCAGGCGCATTCTAACCGGTCCGTGTCACTGAGTTGGCGCAGGGGCGCATCTCAACACCTGAGCAGGTCTGGGCAAGTCTTTTTGCGGGGAAGTTCATGGCTCAGGCGGCGACGGCGTAGGGGCTCTTGCGGCGGGCGAGCTGGCGCAAATAGATCGCTTCGTCGTAGGGCTTGCGGGTCTGCCAGCACTTCCAGAGCACACGAATCCACTTGAAGGCCA
>CAINDV010000236.1 GCA_903847485.1 uncultured Verrucomicrobiota bacterium | reverse complement strand
GGCCTACAGCGGCGTGCGCTCGCTGTTGTAGGCCGGGTGCCCTCACCCGGCGTCCCACGAAGTAACCGACAACTCGGGGATGCACCGCGTGTCGGTCAAGGCCAGCCGAACGGAGCGTTTGACGCGCATAACGCCGGCAAGCTACCGGTGTCGCCCTTTCGGCCAGCCAAAACGGGCGCTGCAAAAGGGAGCCGCGTATAACGCAAAATAGTTGTCGTCCTCTGGCACCCGACTGGGTGATAATGCAACCCGTTGAAACAGTACTACAACATGTCTAGCGGCGAACTTCCGGCGCGCGAACCGGCTGCAAGGTGCGGCTTGGGGCGCGGCTAGGAAGGCTAACCGCCCCCGCGAAATGAATATAGATGCCCACCAACATTTCTGGCAATACCACCCGGCGCACCAAGTCTGGATGACGGACCAGATGCAGGTTTTGCGGCGCGACTACCTGCCGGGCGAGCTTAAGCCGCTGACGGAGGCCATCGGGTTCGCGGGCACCATCGCCGTGCAGGCGCGGCAGATGGTCGAGGAAACGGAGTGGCTGCTGAAGCTGGCCGACGAGCACGACTTCATCCAAGGCGTGGTGGGCTGGGTGGACCTGCGCTCGCCGAGACTCCGCGAACAGTTGGAGCAGTATGCGCCGCATCCTAAGCTGGTCGGCGTGCGGCATGTCGTCCACGACGAACCAGATGACCACTTCCTGCTGCGGCCGGAGTTCCGCCGCGGCCTGGCGCAACTGCGGGAATTCAGCCTGACTTACGACCTGTTGTTATTCCCGAAGCATCTAACTGTGGCGACGCAGTTGGTGGCGGAGTTTCCGGACCATCCCTTCGTGCTGGACCACCTTGCCAAGCCCGCCATCTGGGACGGGCAGGTGTCGCCGTGGCAAGACGACCTGCGGCGTTTGGCTGAGTGCCCGAAGGTCTTCTGCAAACTCTCCGGCATGGTCACGGAGGCGCGGTGGCAACAGTGGCGGCCCGACGATTTTCATCGCTATCTGGACATTGTCATCGCAGCCTTCGGGACGGATCGCGTCATGATTGGTTCCGACTGGCCGGTTTGCACGCTGTCCGGCGAGTACGCCCAGACGATGAACATAGTCATAGACTACGTGCAGCAGTTTCCGTCCGCGGTGCGCGCTGCCATTCTCGGCGGCACCTGCGCCCGGTTTTATGGCCTCAAGCCATCAGCGACCGAGCGATAACAATGAACGAACCCAAGTTAGCCGGCATCGTTCACGATGATGCCATCTTCAAAGTATAGATCTAAGTCAACCCAACCAAACAACCAACATTGCTCCGCCTCTTACTCGTAATTCCCTGACCCCAAACCTATGTTACCCACAAGAGAGATTATGAAACTTCTTCACTCGAACCGTGCTCTTGCACTCCTGCTCGCCACGGCCTCCTGCGCCTTTGGCGAAAGCGCACCCGCCAAACCCAATATAATCTTCCTGATGGATGATCAGCGTCGCTGGGATGCCATTGGCCGGATAGATCCCGCCATGAAAACACCGGCGCTGGACGGTCTGGCCAAAGGCGGCATCCTCTTTGATCAGGCGGTTTGCCAGGCTCCGATGTGCGTGCCAAGCCGGCATTCGATGATGCTGGGACTCTATCCCCACCAGTTGGGCATCTTGAGCAACGGTCCCGGTCTGCGCGACGAGCAATTGCCGTGCGACCCGCTTCCAGAGCTACTGAGGAAAGCCGGCTATCAGACGGCGGGATTCGGCAAGACTCATTGGTTGGCCAGAGGCGCTTCAACGCGCGGCTTCGAGGTGCGCTATTCCTCCACTGACGGAGAGAAGGGAGCAATCATGATGAGCAAGGATAACCCGGCTGGCTTCAAACGCTATAACGACGAAGTAGCACCCTATGGTGACGGGGAAGAATGGCCCGCCGGCTACCTGGGCCGCACGAGTCAAGTCCCGGAGGAAGACCATCGGGATGGTTGGTCTTTCAATCGTTGCCTGCAGTTTCTCGACCAAGGATTGGATAAGAAGCGTCCGTTGTTTCTCTACCTTTCCTTTTTGAAACCGCACGCGGGAGCCAATGTGCCACCCGGCTACGAGAGCCTTTACAAGCTGGAAGATATGCCGGTGCCGGAACAGCCGTCGTTGGAACAAGTCGAGCCTTGCCACGCCACCGGCAACGACCGGCAGGAGATGTATCGCTCGTTCTGGAGCCAGGCGACCAAGGAGCAATGGCAGCAGATGATCCTTCGCTATCGAGCCAATTGTTCGTGGATTGACAGCATGTTCGGCCGGGTCATGGACAAGCTGCGGGCCAAAGGTCTGCTGGAGAATTGCCTGATTGTCTATGTGTCTGATCATGGTGAAATGCTGGGTGAGCGTTACTACCGGTTCAACAAGTATTGCCTCTACGATAACAGCGTCCGCGTGCCGATGATTCTTTCGGGCACAGCGATTCCCGCGGAGAAAAGGGGCGCAATTGATCATCGGCCGGCAGAAGAGGTGGACCTCTATCCCACCCTCGCTGCCATCGCCGGCCTACCGAAAATCAGTGGGAAGCCAGGCGAGAACCTGCTCGGCCCAAGCTCCAGAAAAGCGAGCTTCTGCGAGTACAGCGACCGGCCTGGGATCGTTTCGTTCATGTGGCGAACGAGCGAGCGCAAATTGATCCTGACCTTTCCCAAGGATAGTCTTCAGAAGGCTTCCCTCGAGCTGGCCGATGTTACCGCCGGAGAGTTCTACAATCTTACAACCGACGTGAGAGAATGGCAGAATCTTTATGGCAAACCCGAGTGTCGCTCGGCGCGGGATCGAATGAGTGTGGAACTCCTCGCCCACCTCAATGGCGTCGCTCTCAAGAAAGCAACTCTCCAACAATGAAACTCGTGAAGGGATACCATGGTGCCCTGGCGGGCGCTGACAACCGTTCTCAACTTATCGCCTGTGTAAAGGAGCCAACGGCCATGAGCCGGACACTGATAGTTCTAATTGCCAGCCTAGTCGGTTTAATCATAACCGTGCTTCCCCACTCCGCCGCCGCCAGCTCACTCGTAGTCGCAGGGCTGCGCTGCGAATACGCTGAGCATCCATTGGGGGTGGACACGACCCAACCCCGGCTGTCGTGGAAAGTGGAAAGTAAAGCGCGCGGCCAGCAACAGACGGCCTATCACGTCCTGGTTGCTTCGTCGGCAAAAGTGCTGGTGGGTGCTACCGGAGACTTATGGGACAGCGGCAAGGTGGCTGCGAACGAGACGATTGGTATTGCCTACAAAGGCCAACCGCTGAAGTCATCGCAGCAGGTCTTCTGGAAGGTGCGGGTTTGGGACAAGGACGGCAAGGTTTCGCCCTGGAGCCAACCGGCCAGATGGGAGATGGGGCTGCTATCCGCGCAAGATTGGCAGGCGCAATGGCTCAATGACGGCAAAGCCAATCCAGCTAAGGACGAGGATTACTACCAGGAAGACCCGGGGCCGCTCTTCCGCAGGGAGTTCATCGTTTCCAAGCCAGTCACTCGGGCAAGGCTCTATATCTCTGGTCTTGGTTACTACCAGGCGAACCTGAACGGCAAGCGAGTTGGCGACCAGGTGCTCGACCCCGGCTGGACACGGTATTCCGAGCGGGTTCTTTACAGCACCTACGATGTGACCGATCAGCTTCGCCGGGGTGCCAACTGCATCGGCGTGGCGCTGGGCAACGGTTGGTATAATCCACTCCCCCTGCGTATGTGGAGCTACCTGAACTTACGCGAGCACCTGCCGGTAGGCCGGCCGCGCTTCATTGCTCGCCTGGAGTTGGACTTCGCGGATGGCACACGGCGATCCGTTACCAGTGACACAAGCTGGAAAGCGGGCGAGGGTCCGATTCGTTTCAACAGCATCTATCTCGGCGAAATCTACGATGCTCGGCGGGAAGTGCTCGGATGGGATCGTCCCGGCTTCGATGACTCCGGTTGGGGGCAGCCACTTGTTGCTGCCGAGTTGGTTGGCCCACTCCGGGCACAGGCGCAGCCGCCTATTCGAGTCACTCGCACGCTTAGGCCGGTGAAAGTCACTGAGCCCACTCCCGGTGTTTTCATTTTCGACTTGGGCCAGAATTTCGCTGGCTGGGTGAACCTCAAAGTCTCCGCGCCGACGGGAACCAGGATTTTGCTGCGCTACGGCGAACTGCTGAATCAGGATGGAACCCTCAACCCCATGACCAGTGTTGCCGGTCAGATCAAGGGCAGGCGGAGTGGTGCTGACGGCAAAGAAACGAGCGTCGGGGGTCCGGGAGCGCCGCCCATCGCATGGCAAAGCGATACCTATGTAGCAAAGGGCATCGGCGTCGAGAGTTATACCCCGCAGTTCACCTTCCACGCCTTCCGCTACGTGGAGGTGAAGGGGTTGCCCAGCAAACCTTCAATCAACACGCTGACCGGGCAGCGGCTCAACGCAGACGTGGAGCGCGCCGGTTCGTTCACTTGTTCCAAGGAACAGTTCAACCGCATCCAGGAACTGTGCGACTGGACGTTTCTTAGTAACTTGTTCAGCGTGCAGTCCGATTGCCCGCACCGCGAGCGCTTCGGCTATGGTGGCGACCTGTGCGCGACGGGCGAAGCGTTCATGATGAACTATGACATGGCGAACTTCTACGCCAAGGAAGTGCGCGACTGGAAGGACAGCGCGCTCGGAGACGGCATGTTGACTGACACGGCACCGTTTGTCGGAATTCAATACTGCGGACTGGGCTGGGCTTTGGCGCATCCACTGGTGCTGCGCCAACTCTACCAGTATTACGGCGAGCGTCATTTAGTTGAGGAACAGTATGGAGTTGCCCAACGATGGCTTGACTTGGAGACCGCGAAACATCCAACTCTCATTGTCACCAACGGACTAAGCGATCATGAGAGTCTGGCACCCGCCCCGGCACCCGCCCTGGTAACTCCTTTGTTTGCCGCCAGCGCCAGGACTGTAGGTGAGTTAGCCTCGATCCTGGGCCGAAGCAGCGAAGCGGAAAAGTATCAGCGCCTGGCTGCTGACATCCAAAAGGCCTACCCGAATGGCAGTTAGTTTAGGCCTTTGATTTTGCAGCGTTGCCGGAGCCACTTTTCCGATCCCGGCTCGGGTGCGGGAGCTCCCGGAAGCGGTGGCGATGGCATGTGAGGCGGGGATAGGGCTTGGGGCGGCGCTTAACCGCTCGCGGTTCTCGCCGTCCGGGGCGCTCGGGCACCAAATCGGCCGCGATGACCCGAAAGAGCTCCTCAAGCAAGCGTTTGCGAGCGCTGGCGGAACG
>CAINDV010000235.1 GCA_903847485.1 uncultured Verrucomicrobiota bacterium | reverse complement strand
CCAAAGCGGGCCTCGTCTTGAAACATTAACCGAACATGGCGCCCCTTGACGAAGTCTGGAATCAGCAGGGTTTCCAGCACTTCGGGGAGTTTTTTTCCACTCCTCCTGAACCTCGGGCTTGCTCTTGGGATGGCGCGTGTCGGGGGCCACTTTCCACCAGCCATGGCGTGCCAGCAAACGGTAGACGACCGAGGGCTTGACGGGTTGGCCGAGCTGTTGCGCCAGCGCGGCCCGCATCGGGGCAACGACCACCAACTGGCCAGTGGCCGCGCTGGCCAGCCACGGTTTCGAGCAGGCGACTTCTTCCTCCTGGGTAAGGAGGGATTTCCGGCGTCCACCCCAGTGGCGAACCGGGTTGCCTCCCGCCGACGGGTGCTTGCGGAAGGCGGCCTGAAGGCGCGGCACGGTGGCCCGGCCCACACCCAGAACGGCGGCGGTGTGCTCCAGGGTGGCCCCGCACAAGGCCGGCCGCAGCACCGCCTGACATTGGCGCAGGGATTCGACAGTGGTGGTGGTAGCGGTCAGTTGCGCCCGCTTTACGACGAGTGGATCAATCCGGCGTGGTCTTGCCATGCCGTAACTCTACCTCCGTTAGGCTCATCTTGAAAGCGAATTAGAATTAGTTGCATAGATTAACGATAGTATTACGAAGCTGTGAACCCCTTACTTCGCGTTTTCTCCACTTGAAGGGCTTGGCACGTTGGTCGTAGGCAGCCAGAAACTCTTCGCTCGCTTGGCGCAGTTCCGCCGTGTTCTTGGGGCTCAAGCCGCGCAAGGCTTTGCGCGACAGGATGCCAAACCAAATCGCCACTTGATTCAACCAACTGGCCGACGTGGGGGTGAAGTGGAAGTGAACATTCGGGTGCCGCGCCAGCCACGGGTCGCATTTTTTGTGCGCACAGTAGTTGTCCAGAATCACATGCAATTCCTGATCGGGGGCGGATTCGGCCACGACTTGGTCCCTAAACCGCAGGAACTCCTCCCGCCTTTTGAGCTGAGTAATCGCCGTTTGGACCTCGCCGGTGGCGACCTTCAACGCGGCGAACAGATGGAGGGTGCCAGGGCGCTTATACGTGCTCTGGTAGGCACGCACGATTTTGCCATTGTCCGTTCGACGTAGCCGGTCTTGCGCTCCAAGGCTTGGATGCTGGGCTTTTCAGCAACCGAAATCACCAGCGCCTTCGCGGGCGGATTGAGATACAAACCCACGAGATCCGCCGCTTTGGCGGCGAATTCTTTGTCCGTGCTGCCGCCCCACGAACGCTGCCGCGGCAAGCAGATCCCCTCGTGCCGCAGCATCCGCCACACGGCATGCACCGAACCTCCAAGCGCCGCCGCCACGGCGGGACCGTCCCAGCACGCCTGACCTGCCGGCGGCGGTTGCTCCAAGAGCGCCAAGACCCGGTTGCGAAAAGACACGCCATAAACGGGTTTGGCTCCCGGCCGCGGGGCATCGTGCAAGCCAGCCAAGCCGCTGACGGCCAAGCGCCGCCGCCACTTGATGACGGTGTTGGGCCGCGTGTGGCAAACCCGCGCGACCTCCTGCACCTGTTTGCCCGCCAGACAGCCCAAGATCATTTGCGCACGTTCCCCCATCTGCTGCGATTCGGTGCGACTGCCGGCCAACCGTTCCAGGGCTTGTCGGGCCTCCGGACCACAACTGATTGCGGGAGCATTTCTCACCATGCGTCGCACCATGCACCATATAGTTTAACTTTGCAAGTAAGCACTAGCCAGAAGGTGGATCGCTTCCGAGAGTTGGCCCCGGTGGCCCAGTTCCAACCGAACGCCAACGGCCTGTTCGACCTGGGCAGCAATGTCACCGAATGGTGCCAAGACGCCGAAGCCAGCCAACCCCGTCATCCGCGGTGCCGACTGGAAGCGCAGCGGCGATTGGGACTTGCGCAGCGCCTGGCGCGACTACGACCAACCCGGCACACGCACCGATTGGCTCGGCTTCCGCGTGGTGCTGGTGCCGAGTGCGCAATGATTCCGGCCGCGCCTGCCGGTGGGGGCCACCGATGGCACGAATGGCACCGATGAAGAGCGGCTTGACCCAGCAAGCTTCGCTCCCCGGCGCGGTGAACCTGCGGCAGTCGGTTGCCCCCGTTAACGCCTCCCATCCGTGCCATCCGTGCCATCTATGGCTCCTCTTCCCCGCCACCCACTTTGCAGCCACCGATGGCACCGATGGCACCGATGGGAACAGCCGGGAGGAAATCCGGGAACTCTTCGACCAGCCGGCTCGTGCCCACCATGACTTGCGCGGACACCGCCCCGACGCCCGGCCGGCATTTCGCCGCAAAAAGACATTGTTGCCCGCCGCTGCGGAAGGCAACCTGTGCCCGCTATGCAGCAAATCACTTTTGGGATGATCGGTGGCGGGACCGTGGGCAGCGGCGTTTTTCACGCCCTCGACCGCAATGGCGACCTGCTGGCCGCCCGGCTCGGCGTCCGGGTGCGCCTGGCCAGAATCGCCGTCAAGGCGCTCGATGAGCCGCGTCCCTACCCGATCCCCGCCGCGCTCCTGACCACCGACTGGACGGCGGTCGTTCACGACCCGCAGGTGCAGGTCGTCATCGAACTGGTCGGCGGCACGAGCATCGCGCGGAAGGTCGTGCTGGCCGCGCTGGAACTGGGCAAGCCGGTCATCACCGCCAACAAGGCGCTCCTTTCCGCCCACGGCGGGGAACTCTTCGCCGCCACCCGGAAGCACGGCGCGAATCTTTATTACGAAGCCAGCGTCGCCGGTGGCATTCCGATCATCAAGGCGCTGCGCGAAGGTTTCGTCGGCAACCGCATCACCGCGCTCTACGGCATCGTCAATGGCACCTGTAATTACATCCTCACTCGGATGCAGCAGGAAGGCGCGGACTTCGCCGAAGTGCTCGCTGACGCGCAGAAACAGGGCTACGCCGAAACCCCGCCAGATCTCGATATTGACGGCTGCGACGCCGCGCACAAGACCGGCCTCCTGGCCTCGCTGGCGCATGGGTTCTGGGTCGAACCGAAGCGGATTTACGTCGAAGGCATCCGGCATGTCTCGAAGCTAGACCTGCAGTTTGCCCGCCAACTCGGTTACACCATCAAGCTGCTGGGCATAGTGAAGACGCTCGCGGCTCCGAAGGCCAAAGCCGGCGCCCGCATCCAAGTGTCCGTCTATCCGACGCTGATCCCGAAGGCGCACGTCCTGGCCAGCGTCAACGGCATCTTCAACGCGGTCTTCGTGCGCGGCGATGTGGTGGGTGACACGTTGTTCTACGGCCGGGGCGCGGGCAAGGACGCCACCGCCAGCGCGGTGCTCAGCGACATTGCCGACGCGGCGCTTGACCTGGCCCACGGCACCCACGGACGCGTGCCAGCATTTGTCCCGCACGAGCGCCGCGGCACCGTGGCGCCGATGGACGAAGTCGTCTCGCGCTACTATGTCCGCTTGAGTGTGGTGGACCGCCCCGGCGTGTTCGCCAAAGTGGCGTCCATCCTGTCCGGCGCGGGCATCGGTATCTCTTCGATCATCCAGCCGGAAGGCCACGAAGGCGAAACCGTCCCCGTGATTCTCATGCTTCACGATGCGCCCAACGCCGCCCTGCAGAAGGCGCTGGCAAAGATCGCCAAGTTGCCGGCGGTGAAAGCTCCGCCGGTGATGATCCGGGTGGAAAGTTGTGTGTGAGACGGCTAACTTCCCGCCATGAGCACGGTTGCTGAAATCACCGAAACCATTCCGAAGCTGACCGACCCGGAACTGCGGGAGGTGGAACGGGCGTTGATCCAGACCTACCGGGACCGGAAGTCTGGCATCATTTTCGATGACGCGTACGGAACCTTCACCGAGGAGGATCTGGTCGTCCTCCAAGACGAGGCGTTGCGGGTCATTGACGGCGAACCACCCAAGCCATGATTGCGCCTCAGCGCGGAGAAGTCTGGCTGGCCGACTGTGGCGCAGTGGCGAAAGTCCGTCCACCGCTTGTCATCAGCATCCCGTTCAAGGACTCCGATCGCGCCTTGATCACCGTCGTTCCGCACACCACTTCGCTGATCGGCTCGGAATTCGAAGTGAAGCTTCCGCTGACTTGGCTCAAGGAAGGGGCGTTTAACGTCCAGGCCACGTTCCCGCTGGCACCTCCCAGATTCATCCGCCGGCTTGGTGTGCTGAGTGGAGAACAACTCGACTTGGTTGAAACGGCGCTTAAACACTGGCAAGGACTCAAATAATCAGTCGCGTCCGCACAGAAGACATTTTTCATGGCATACACTCTCTTCCACAGCACCAACGGCCAATCCCCGCCCGTCAATTTGCGCGCCGCGCTCCTGACCGGGCAGGCACCGGACAAAGGGCTTTACCTGCCAGACACGTTCCCGCAGTTCGCGCCCACCGAACTCGCCGCCCTCGCCAGCTTGCCTTACCACGAGATCGCCTTCCGCGTCCTCGCGAAGTTCACCGGCGGCGTCATTGACGCCGCATCGCTCGCCGCGCTCTGCCGCGACGCCTATAACTTCGACGTGCCGCTGGAAACGGTGCGCGGATTGGACCGTGTCCACGTCATGCGACTGGACCAGGGGCCGACCGCGTCCTTCAAAGACTTCGCCGCCCGGATGATGGCCCGGCTCCTTGGCCGGTTCGTCCGCGAGAACGGCCAGCCGCTCACCATCCTCACCGCTACCAGCGGCGACACCGGTTCGGCGGTGGCCAGCGCCTTCCACGGCATCGAAGGCATTCGCGTCGTTGTGCTGTTTCCGCGCAGCGAAGTCAGCGACCGCCAGCGCCAGCAGATGACCACGCGGCGCGGGAACATTCGGACCATCGCGGTGGACGGCAAGTTCGACGACTGCCAGGCGCTGGTGAAACGCGCCTTCGCCGATCCGGCTCTGGCGCACCTCGCCCTGTCCTCCGCCAATTCGATCAACATCGGCCGACTGCTGCCGCAAAGCGTCTATTACTTCTACGCCGCATCGCGCCTGGCCCAGCCCGGCGAGCCGATCATCTTCACCGTGCCCAGCGGCAACTTCGGCAACCTGATGGGCGCGGTGTTCGCGGGGCGGATGGGTCTGCCGATCGAGCGACTGGTAGTGCCGGTCAACGGCAACGATGAATTCCCACGGTTCCTGGCCACCGGGGTTTATGAGAAAATCGAGCCGTCGCGGGCCTGCTTGTCCAACGCGATGAACGTCGGCCATCCCAGCAACCTGGCCCGCCTCGTCGCGCTCTATGACGGGCAGATGGACGAAGCCGGCGTCATCCACCGCGCGCCTGACCTGGCGGCGTTACAGCGCGACCTGTTCTCCACCAGCGTCAGCGACGAAGACACGCGCGCCACAATCTGGGAGGCCTGGCAGCAATACCGGCTGCTGCTGGAACCGCACGGCGCGGTGGGGTGGTTTGGCTTTGTGAACTATGCCGAACGGAACCGCACCAAGGGGATTCCGGCGGTGATCCTGGAGACGGCGCACCCGGCGAAGTTCCCGGAGGAGATCGAGAATGTTCTAGGCTTTGCGCCCGAAGTGCCGCCCGCGCTGGCCGCACTCGACGGACTCGCCGAGGTCTACGACCGCCTGGCGGTGGATTATGCGGCGTTTCGGGATCACCTGGTGAATGCTTGTCCACGTTGAACTGCCGATCCGGCCGCTGCCTTGGCTCCTGAGGAGCGTGTTTGAAAAGTCGCCCAAGCGGTAGGGCGAGGCTCCTGCCGAGCTGTCCGGTGGGCTCATCACCGCTGTCGTTGAGGCTCGGCAGAAGCCTCGCCCTGCCACGCCAGGCGTTTTCATACACGCTCTAAGTCTAAACTCAAAAACTCAGAAAATTCAGTCCCTACGGAGGCGCGCACCCCCATGCCGTTGGGTATCCCCGTAGCGGCGGCTCGGCAGAGCGCCGCCAACTCGATGAACGGCAAAAAGTGCGGCGCTCT
>CAINDV010000234.1 GCA_903847485.1 uncultured Verrucomicrobiota bacterium | reverse complement strand
TGGAGTGCGGGGAAAAGCTGGCGTTGGAGGCTGTGGAAGATTGTCGTCAGGTCGAACATGCCTCCTTGGACGTTTCCGGCAGGGCACTGTTCAAATCTTTCTGTGAAAATCCCCAATAAATCCAAGTTTTGAAAGAGCCTCGAGAGTAACGAATTGCTGTAAATGCCTGACATACTGAAGACCGTCCGCATCTTCATTTCCTCGACCTTCCGCGACATGCACGCGAAGCGGGATCATCTGGTCGCCGTCGTCTTCGCGGCGCATGGATTTTCGTCTGCCACTCGCACCGCGATTTGGAGAAGGTCCGCCGAGTCCGCAACGAACTCGAACGGCGCGGGCACAATCCGCTCCTGTTTTTCCTCAAGTGCCTTGAAGCGGACGACGCGCGCCCGCCCGACCTCATCCGCAATGAAATCAAAGGCAGAACCTATTTTGTTCTCTGCAACAGGCTGGGACGGGATGAGTCCTCCGTGCCCATTCAGCCATGCGGGCAAAGGGGCAGCATCTTGATCCAAAGCTTGCGCAGTTGGACCAATTCGCTCCCCAGAACTACGCGGGACTGGTCAAACTGGCCGCAACCTCTCGCGGAGCCGGTGCAGCCTCCCCGCCGCCCAGGGTGAACATTCCCGATCCCTTCGCGCAGCCACGCCGAGAGCCCACTTTCGAGGAACTCCGCGACTCCGCAGCTCGCCTTTTCAAGAGGGGCCTGTGGGAAGCCGCCACCGGTGACTTGCAGAAGCTGCTGGCGCGCGGTGAACCGCTGTCGGCGCACGCCCCGCAGCTCATCACCTGCCTGCTCCACGCGCACGAGGTGTTGCTGCCGGGCGACGCCGCCCGGATCGAGTCGCTGCTCGCCCAACTCGAAGCCGCCGGTCACGCCGCCCTCGCCGCCCCGCTCCGCCAGCAGTTCACCGCCAAACGCGCCCTCGCCAAGAAACCGTGGTGGAAGGTGTGGTGAAACCCGCGTAGCGGCGCGTCGGCAGACCGCCGCATGCTTCGCCCCAGGTAATCCCGCGGTTCCTGCGGATTCAGGCTTCACAACCCGTCCCGGGGCATTACGATGCGGCGCGTGAATTATCAGCCCCGGCCGATCGCCACGGAAGGTGTGGACCTTCCGACGGAACTGCTTCCCTTGACCGAACGTCTCGCCGAAAACGCGCACGACCTTTGGGCCGCCCAACGCCTCTCCCAAGGCTGGCGCTACGGCCCCCAGCGTGATGACGCCAATAAACTCCACCCGTGCCTGGTACCCTACGAGCAATTGCCGGACAGCGAAAAGGAATACGACCGTATCGCGGCGCTGGGGACGTTGAACGCGATTTTGAAACTTGGCTATCGAATCCTCCCAATGCAACCTTGAACAACATCATGAGCGCAGCCTCAAAACTCATCCTCGTCACTGGTGACTTCATCGTTGATCACCATCTTTACGAAGGCCGGCGTCATCACTACGCCGACGCCCACAGTCCGGGCGTCACCGCCTGTGAAGCTCCCGGAGGCGCAGCGCTAATCCACCAGTTGCTGCGGCATGAAGATCAGAACGATGGGGCAGGAAAAGGGTGTCTCCTGCCACCCGACTGGGAATCGCACCAGGCTGTGAAGCCGCCAGGAAAGCTGGTGCCGGGCCAAGTAGCGTATGCCTTTTGGCGGCCCCGGACCGGCCCGAAGAAAGACCACTACTGGCGAGTTGCCGAGGCAATGGGCTTCGGTTCTGCCAAGGAGGCTTCGTCCTGCCCGGCATGGCCACCGGCAGGCAACCTGCCCCCGAAGCCTGGAATCATCGTAATCTCCGATGGTGGCATGGGCTTCCGGAAGAACGAGGCCTGTTGGAAGAGACTGCCTTTCGACACCGCAGCTTGGATTGTCTGCAAAACGGAACTGCCGGACTTCGACGGTGCGCTCTGGAAAACCCTGACCGCACACTGGCAGAGATTGGTCTTGGTCATTTCCGCTGCGGAGTTGCGCAAAGGGGAAGCCCGCATCAGCGCGGGACTTTCCTGGGAGGCGACGCTCCAGGATCTGTGGCGCGAACTTGCGCATGGGACTTTGAAGCGTCTCCTCGCGGCCTGCGCTCATCTCGTCATTACTTTCGATACCGAGGCCGCGCTGTGGATTGACTTCTCCCTGCGGCCCAAGGCGAACAAGGAGAAACCGCTGGCGCACTTCGTCTTCGACGCGCCGGTTGTGGAAGGCGACCGTCGTCGAGAAGTGGACGGCACCGCCTTCGGCCTCACGTCTTGCCTGGCCGCTGGCGTGGTTTGGAGTCTGACCGAAACCGTGGACAAGCCGGCGCGGACCAACCTGACGGAAGGGATCGAAGGCGGCCTCTCCGCCATGCGCGACCTTCTGGAGCGGGGACACGGCCCGGCGGACGAGGATGCCGGCCGGCCCACGGGATTTCCCGCCGCGCGCCTCGCGGAGGTCATCAAGTCCCCGCGGCATCTCTTCAGCCGCAGCTATTTTCCCTGGGATGAGTCCGTCACGGAAGCGAGTTGGAGCCTGCTACGTCAGGCCGCTCCAGACATGGTGGCACGGGCGCGCCTCGCCGCCATCCACGGCGACATCGCGCTTCGCAACGTCCCCCACCTCACGATCGGCAACCTCTTCACCGCCGACCGCGACGAGATCGAACGCTTGCGCACGCTGATTCAAACCATCATGCGTTACAAGGAGCCGGCGGAGAAAGGGAAGAAGCCCCTGTCCATTGGCGTCTTTGGCCCGCCCGGTTCCGGCAAGAGTTTTGCCGTGGAGGAAATCGCCAAACGATTCTTCGACAAAGACGCCTGGCTGGTCTTCAACCTCTCCCAGTTCAAAGACGAAACCGATCTCATCGGCGCGTTCCATCAGATCCGCGACAAGGCGCTCAAGGGCATCATCCCGATTGCCTTCTTCGACGAGTTCGATTCCCAGAACCTCCGCTGGCTGCAGTATCTGCTGGCCCCCATGCAAGATGGCAGTTTTCAGGAAGGCCAGATCACCCATCCCATCGGCAAGTGCGTCTGCATCTTCGCCGGCGGCACCAGCTTCACTCTCGAGACCTTCACGCCTGCGGGTGATCCCAAAGGGGAGGAAAGTGAAGAAGAGAGTCGTTTCCGCCTCGCCAAAGGCCCGGACTTCAGCAGCCGCCTTGATGCCTCGCTCGAAGTTTCCGGCCCCAATCCCCGCCTCAAATTGCTGCCCAAAGGCACCGCCTTCAATCCAAAGAAACACGTTCGCTCAGGCAGCCACTTCTTTGGCCGAGACGAGGGGGATGACTACTTCGCCATCCGGCGTGCCCGCGCCATCCGCTACAAGCTCGACGTCGCATCGGAAGAGCATCTGGAGGTCACGCCCGGCCTCCTCGACGCTCTCCTGCAAGCATCGGGTTACACTCACGGTTCCCGTTCACTAGAGAAGATTCTCGAGTCCTTGAAAACCTGCCGTCCGGGAAGAGTCTGCCCTTCGGCTCTGCCGCCGCCGGGGCAACTCAGGATGCACACCAATGCAGATGAGTTTCGCAAACTCCTGGAGGCTGCCAGACCGACCACAAAAGCGCGTTCACTTAAGTCTGGGGAGGTCGAGAAAGTCGCCGCCGCCGTTCACGAGGCATATCGGAGCCTTGGCCGCCGCCTTGGCTGGTTGAATCCAAAGCATGACATTGACTACGCCGCCATGCCGGACCTTCAGAAACCGGACGCCGTTCGGTTTAGCGACAAGCAGGTCAAGGCTTGGGGCAAGGAATCAAACCGTGAAGCCGCCAAACGCATGACCGATTTGCTCGCCTTCGCCGGACTCAGCCTCCGAGGTGGCCCCGGAACGAGTTTGAGTCTCTCCAACGGCATCCAGATTCGGCTTGAATCAGTTCTCGAACTCCTTGCCCGGGAGGAACATGAAGGCTGGATGCAATGGCACTTCCAGCACGGATGGAAGTTCAACAAGAAACGCGACGACAAGTTGAAGCGTCACAACCTTTTGATTCCTTACGCTAGTCTGGAAGACGTGGACAAAAACAAGGATCGCTCGCAAGTCCGCCAGTTCCCAGCCTTCGCCAGGCGTGCCAAGCTTCGGATCATCTCCACCTGAATTCGCGTCGGCCTTTACTCGCCATGACCCCTTCCGCCCCCCTCCGCATCTTCCTCAGCTACAGCCATGACGCCAACGAGGAACTTGTTCGCCGCATCAAAGCCGACCTGAAGAAGCGCGGGCACGATGTCTGGTTCGATAAGAACGAGATCAAGTTCGGTGACGAATGGCGGCGCGCCATCACCGACGGCATTTTGCAGAGCAACCGCGTGTTGTCCTTCCCCTCGAAACATTCCACGCGTGACCCCGGCGTCTGCCTCGACGAGATCGCCATCGCCATCGGTGCCAAAGGCGGCAACATCCAGACCATCCTCGTCGAGAGCGAGCGCGAGGTGAAGCCGCCGCCCAGCATCAGCCACATCCAATGGCTCGACATGCACGACTGGAAGGAACGCCGCGCTGCGGGCGAGTCGGCGTTGGAGCCATGGTATCAGGCCAAACTCGCTGAGATCATCGCCGTCGTGGAGAGCGACGAGAGCCGGCGCTTTGCCGGTGAAATCAAAACGCTCGAAGAACTGCTCAAGCCGACGGCTTCCGATTTCGCGGCCGATGCGCGCATCCGCCAATTGCTGGAGAAGAAACTCGTCGGACGGACGTGGCTGTTTGAGGCCGTTGAAAAATGGCGGCGCGGAGTTCCGCCTTCAGGCGGTCCCGCTGAACTCGACACTCGAAATTCGTCATTCGAAACTCCCCCCGGCCGTCTCTTCTGGCTCATGGGCGCGCCGGGCATTGGCAAGAGCGCTTTTGCCGCTCATCTCGCGCATGAATATGGCCGCGACACCGTCATCGCCGTCCAGTTCTGCGACTGGAAGAAACCGGATCACCGCGACGCCTATCGCATCATTCGCACGCTGGCCTCCAAGATTTCAGCCGGACTTGGCGTGTAGGGAGAGCACTTTATGCATCGAGTCTTCATAAGCTATCAGAGTCAGAACTCGAATGAGGTCCGCAGAATCACTGAGAAGCTCATGGCTAATGGGCTAAACGTCTGGTTTGCCGAATATGAAGTCTTGCCGAAGGGATACGACGATTTTGACCGCAGCTTGGAGACGAACCTCGCCGTCGCGCTCCGAGAATCCACGCATGCGATCTTCTTCACCAATGCCGGGTGGGAGCGTTCTACCTACTGCCGACAGGAGCACGAGCTCTTTGTCGCCGGTCACAGCCACAGTCAAGGATGCATCATACAAGTGAGACTTCCCGGCGAGGACATGTCCACGGTCTTCGTCCCCTCGGGTATTCCGAGTGTCGCTTACAGCCTCGGGAAAGAGGAAGTTGTCGTCAGATTCATCATCGAGACTTTTGGGCTTGTGGGCCCATGGCATAAGGAGGTCCGCTTCCCCCCGAGTCCGAGTTCCGAGAGAATAGACGCTGGTGGTTTTATCTTCGAATTTAACCCCGCCATGTTCGGACCCAAGCCGGTTGCGTACAGTTTTCGGGAGGATGTGAGAAGTTTCGGGCTGAAGAGCTTCTACTCGGCAATCCTCGAGGGGTATGCCGTCGATCTGGTCGTGACGGTCGACCCGTTTGGAACAGCGTCCGGGGCGGTCACCCGCAAAGCACTTGCAGGGAAGTATCAGCAGTTGTCCGATGCCCCCGCAAGCGAGGACCGCCTTGTCTATAGGGCACTTCGCCGCTTTGCAGATGCGTGGCTGGCCGAGTTGAAGATGGTCGAGCGGGGGCTGCACCTGTTGCATTACCATGACAGCACCCAGATGGCGCTGACATTCTCAGGACAGAATCGCGAAGCGGGCCACTGGTGGCATCGGCTTTATGTCCTTGATGTAAACGACCCGTATTCTGGACAATTGGCTGAGGTGACTCTCGCTTTCGGCATTCGGTTCCCTGAAGGGAAACCGGATGAGACATTTCCAAAGGCCTGCGAATTGTTCCCATGTTTCGATCTGCTTGTTCTGCATTCTCGCTATCATGGGCAGGGAGCTTCCGGCCTGCCTGCCCGCCGAGAGCAACCGGGCATTGGAATGACCATGGCGCTTTATCTGGTGGGTGCCGCCGTCGGTGGCACCTTGGCGTTCTTTTTCGTCCATCTGATTCCTCGACCATGGAATATCCTCGCAGGCGTGCTCTTGGGTGCCATCTTTCTCGGACCAGCATTTCTCCGCGCTTGGCCTCAGACGAACCATGAATAACCGCGAAGCAAAAGTTGCCGCAACGCAGCAAGCTAACTTCCACAGTGAGGCGACTCGCAGTCAATCGAGTCCTAGTTGCCAAGTGAACGTGCCTGTGTTTTCCCTGTGGTCAACACCATGACTGCCACCCGGACCCAAGCCCAACTTCGCCGCCGCCCCGTCATTCGCGTCTTCGTCAGCTCGACGTTCAGCGACCTGAAGCCGGAGCGCAACGCGCTGCAGGCGCAGGTGTTCCCCAGGCTGGAGCAGCTTTGCGCGCAGAATGGCTTTCAGTTTCAGGCCATTGACCTCCGCTGGGGGGTGTCGAGCGAAGCGGGTCTCGATCACCGCACGATGCGGATTTGTTTTGACGAGTTGCGGCGCGCGCAGGAGATCTCGCCGGAACCCAACTTCCTGGTCTTGCTCGGGGACCGCTACGGCTGGCGGCCCTTGCCGGAAGCGATTTCATCGGTGGAGTTTGAGGCGCTGAAGAAGGCGGCGACCACGGATCACACGGATGACACGGATAAACACAGGTCAGAGGTCAAAGATCAGAAGTCAGAGAGCAGAAGCCCGTCCGTTATCCGCGATATCCGTGAGATCCGCGGTCAAGAGCTTGATCCGCTGGCGGTTCTGAACGCGTGGTATCGTTGCGACGAGAATATCTTGCTGCCAGAGCCGCCGGAGACCGATCCCGACCGCATCCCGCTGAATTTCATCCTCCAACCGCGCACCCGGAACCTCGGCGACGGGAGGGACTACACCCGCCGGAAGGACGATCCGACCAAAGACACGCAGGATTGGCTGGATGTCCAGCAGGTCTTGTGGCGCCTCATCAACACCGCGTTCCCCGGCGACGCTCGGTGGTTCGATGGCGTGGATTGGGCGCGGCATTTGGCCGAGGTGAATGACCCACAACATCCCAAGCGCGCCATCCCGCAGCTCGCGCGGTTTCAAGCGTCGGCCACCGAGCAGGAGATTTGGTGTGGTGCGCTGTCGGCGGCGAACGCGGAACGCCATGTGATCGCCTGCTTCCGCGAAATCTCCAACCGGGATGACTTTCCCATCGCCGAGGTGAAGGACTTCTTCGACCGGACCGACTCGGGGGAGTTTGACGAAGCCGCGGTCGCAAGGCAGACCGCATTGAAGGAAGCGATCCGGCTACGGCTGGGCGAAAACAAGCCTGTGCCCATCCCCTTCACGAGGCTCAAATGCGAGAACGGCAAAGTGCTCGTGGACTCCTCGGAGGCCGACACCCAGGCATTCTGCGATGCGGTGCTGGCGAGATTCCGTCCGATCATCGAACGGCAGATCGAGGAGTATTGGAACAAGAGCGCGAAGGGCTCCGCTGAGCGGGCCGGGCGCGAGTTGGAGATCGAGCGGGATGAACACCGCCGGTTCGGTCGTGAGCGTGGCGGTAGCGAATCATTTGTCGGGCGGAAAACCGAGCTGGAAGCAATCCGTGGCTACCTGCAGAATGATTCAAGGCTGCCGCTGGTGCTGCATGGATCGTCCGGGTGTGGAAAGACGGCGTTGATGGCGCGGGCGGTGGGGGAAATGCAGAAATCAGTAGCCAGTGGTCAGTGGTCAGTAAACAGTGGTCAGAAGCCGCAAGTCATTGTGCGCTTCATCGGTGTCACGCCGCGCTCGTCCGACATCCGTTCGCTGCTCGGCAGTCTCTGCCAGGAACTGCGGCTGCGGCATCCGCGCGAAGGCGAGCTTCCCGCGGACACCAAGGCGTTGCGGGAGGAACTGCACGAGCAGTTTCGGTCCGCCACGTCGGAGCAACCGCTGATCCTGTTTCTGGACGCCCTCGACCAGCTTTCCGATGCGGACGGCGGCCGGCTGCTGAACTGGATTCCGACTGGACCGTTGCCGGCCAATATGAAGCTCGTCGTCTCCTGTCTGTCCGACCGGGCCGAGGGCGATCCCGCCGGCCAACCCTGCGCCGAACTCAAGCGACGCCAGCTCCCGGCGGCGAACTTCATTAATCTGGATGTGCTCTCGGAAGACGAAGCCCGGACGCTGCTGTTTGATCGCTGGCTGCATCAAGCGGGACGCACCGTCAGCCCGGACCAGCGCGAGCGCACCGAGCAAAATCTGGCGTCGTTGGTGTGCCGTCAGCCGATCTACCTCAAGCTGTTGTTCGAAGAGGCCTGTCTGTGGCGGTCGTATGATGCGGTGCCCGAGTTGGGCGAAGATTTACCAGCGCTCCTCGGCCAACTCTTTAAAAGGCTTGGTCGGCGTAAGAATCATGGGTTGCTGTTGGTAAAGCGCGTAATCGGCTACCTAACGGCATCTCGTCATGGGCTGGCGGAGAACGAAATCCTAGAAATTCTCTTTCGCGATAAAGAATACAAGAAAGCACTCGACTGGGCTACAAAGAAGAATCGCCACGAATTGCCCGCTAGCGCGACACGCATTCCCATTGCGATCTGGTCGCGGCTTCGCTTCGACCTTGCTCCCTACCTCACCGAGCGGGCCGCTCCCGGTGCCAACGTGCTGAAGTTCTACCACCGTCAGGTGGCGGAATGGGTACAGGAACATTTCGCGAAATCGTCCGAGCACAGTTGGCAACCGCATCAGCGGCTGGCCGCCTACTTCCACGACGTTGCCGACCCTAATCGGGAATGTCGATGGCGAGGGAAGTCCTTGCACGCTCTGAGAGAACTACCGTATCACTTGGTTCTGGGCCACATGTGGGACGAGCTAGTAACAGTCCTCAACGATCTTTTGTTCGCGGAGGCTACTTGTGTGGCCGGCGCCGCATATGAGTTAGTCGCGGACTGTGACATGGCAGTGGCCGCTGCGGCGAAACAGATGCCCGAAGATGATTCTCGGTCGCGACGGATTCAGGTTCTGGCAAACGCCATTGGTGCGGAGGTATATGCACTCAACTGCCATCCGCAAATCACGGGGCAACAAATCTACAATCGGCTCGTGCGACTTGGTGAGACCGATGCCAAAATGCGACGACAAGTTCTCCGTCGAGCCCGAGAAGTAGATCGTATTGCGTGTCTGCTGCTGGACGAAGCATATCGCGGTGGTAGCCAAGGGAGAACGCTGCAACTGGGCGTACACGCTGGCGCAGTTCAAGCCGTAGCGTTCTGTCCAAGTGGAGATTGGGCCGCTTCAGTAAGTTTTGACGGAAGATTGCTTCTGTATGCGCTGAAGAATAGATCCCTGCCACCAATCGAGATTCTGTTATCCGCCCATCTACACAAAGTGTGTTTCGCGCCGCGTTATCCCAATGTGCTTGTCATTGACCGACATGGAAAGTTGTCGGTCGTAGATGCAATCAGTAGGCATAGAAACGAGGCCAGCCGAGTGGCTGGACCAGTTGAGGAGGTCGTGGTTGATGACATGTCGGGCGTCTGCCACGTGTTAGCAGGTGACGGGCAAATCGCGACGATGTCGTTCGCCACAAATGCAGTTCAGGCACAAACGAAGCCGTTCAAATCAAATCACCCAGACTCCCAATGTGTCTGGTTGGTGAAGCCCAATGGGCTGATGGCAAACGAATGCCCGAAATCCCTAGTCCCGAGTATTGTCACCCGACCGTCATTCTTTATCGGGCATTTCCGCACCGGCGAACTGTACCGTTTTGTGGATGGAGAACTACAAGCGGTACCGGAACTCCGGCATGCGGGCGGTATTCAAGCATTGGCTGAGGCTAGCGACGGGAAGCTCTTGGTTACGCTGGGGCACGACGGCGTTCTCCGGCTATGGAGTCGAGCAATGGGAAAATGGGATCGAACTGAGGTCGAACTGCACAAGGTGCGAACTTTCGCGCTCGGACTTGAGGGGCAAGTGATATTCGGGTTGGAGGACGGAGATGTTAGGCTCATTCGATGCACGGAGCAGGCACAGCGGGCTAAGAGAGCGCCCGCGCTGTTCGACGCATGGCTGGCGATCCGGCAGTTACATTGCGAGCCCCCATCTCAGGAAACGCTGGCGTTTGAGATCAAGTCGGGACAACTCATTGTTCGGATGGGGAGTTTCGACAAGGTGCAAACACTCGATTATGAAGTCACAGACGCGGTAATCGACAAGCATTTGCCAGCCATCGTTTGGGTCACTAAGGATGGTCACATTCGCATGGCACAACAGGACCAGCCTGGACGATTCGGCTCTGCCCAAGTCTTGCTCAGACCCGTCGGCGTTATCACTCGTTTGTTCTACTTATCAGGAATTCAGCGCATCGCGATTGGGAGAGAAGACGGAAGCATCTGGTTAATCAGCAGCTTGGTGAGTCAAGGTGAAAAACCTAATTTGGTATGTTTTGATGGGCACAGCGTTCCGATCAGCACTCTGTACGAATTGGCAGAGATGAGGTTGCTGCTCAGTGTGGATAGAAGAGGTCTGCTGTGTGTGCATCGTCTGGACTCCCCAAAAGCGGATGGGCCTTGTGTCATACAACCCTTGGGTTTGTTGCACCTGCCCAGTGAGCCACAATCGATAGATCCGATTCGCCCTACGGGAAAGTTGGGGCTTGAATTCTTTGTCGGTGTAGAAAGGATGTGGATTTGGCACGTGCAACTCGGGGGCTGCGACATTGGTCACGTGCGAAATGTCGGAGAGGACGAACTGGAACTTCCGAAGACCCTAGAATCTACCGAAAACATCAACAAGAAATCATCACAATGAACAACTCAACGGATCCGATACAGCAAGTTTGTCAGATCATCAAAAACGCGTTCGACATCACAGCGAGACATTCAATGTCACCCGAAGTGATGCAGAAGCTTGATGGCCTGGTTCAACAGCTTCGTGATGGCACCGGAACTAAACACCGGCCAACCAACGAGGAAGAGTGCGCATTTCATTTCGGCATTGGAATCATTCTTTCGCTGAAGTGTTACTGTGCAATTGAAATGTTTCGCCGTAAGGGCGCCGGCGGCGGCTCGGAAGATGCTTTCCGGTACGGACTTGAATCGGTTAAACTATGCCAGCGCGTTCGCGACACTGTAGGCGAGGCTGGCAGCAAGGCATTATCCAAGAAACTTGAAATCGACTTAGACAGCTTAGAGGCCAACACCCTCAATGAAGTCGGATTCCTTGTCCTCCAATCGGGAAACCCGGAAGCAGCGATCGAGCATATGCAACGAGCTGTATATCTGGAGCCAAGAAACCAGAAGTTTCATTCCAATTATGCTTTTTGTCTAACTCAAGTTGAACAAAAACAACTGCAACGCGATCCTGTCCGTTGCCGGGAAATTTGCGATCATGTCAGCGCGGCGTTGCAGCAGGGGCCTTACCCTGGAGTTGCAAGTGTTTTGGAAGAAATATTGAAATTGCCGGGCCTAGCGCAGGATGTGAAAGTGCATGCGGGAAAACTTCAGCAGAAACTCGTGGCTCAGCAACGGAGTTACTCAGATGAAATAGCGCTTTATTTGCATAGTGTACAGCGATTATCGGGCCGCATAATACCTCTTCGGCTGGTGGAGGCGCAAGTGCGGCCCATTGGTGACTATCACACAAGAGTTGAAAGTCCTTCATATTCACACCAGTTGCCTTGCTTAGCGCTGCGGTATCTTGCGACAGAACATTTGGCTAGCCACGAGCTGGAGCGAGCTGTCACGTTGCTTGGGCTTGCGATCGAATGTCACTTGGGGATCATCGGGGAACGTGCTAACTTGCGCTTAACGAGTGAGCGACCGTTGCCTCATCCTGATCAACTTACGGGGCCCAACTGGCTTAGCGGATCGTCGCGTGTCTTAGCCATTCGCGGTTGCTGGGTCTTGCATGCAGCTGAAGCCAAGGCGTCTGAATTGCAAGTCATCATTGGCCAATTGAGGCTAGATGAGAAAATGGTGCTGGACCAAGTATGGGTCGATAGCTACAAGGTGCTTTTGCTCGGCCTGATGAGTGCAGCCCAAGGTACTATGGCGGTCGTGCGTGTAGGTGATTCCCAGCCTTTTGTGATTAAGGCTGGCACACCAGGCATCGACCGAAGTGAGCCTCCGGGGGGGGCTTCGGACGATTCCGATTCAGATGGGCCGCGGCGCGGAACAGGTCGAAAGGGGCCGGAAGAAGTGGTGGCAGTTCTGGAAGTGAAAATGGCGCTGACCACGAGGAAACCTTGGCCCATTTGGCTGCCCTCGCCGCGCTGGAAAGGAAGAAATCAGAATTAGGAGTGCAGAATGCGCCGCAGACGACTGCCAACAACTCGTGTGTCAACGGAGAGGCTGGATATGGAATGCCCAAACCTGGAGCAGATGAAACGGTTCGATGAGAGCAACCTGAGCGAAGGAAGAAGGATGAATGAAGAATTATGAAGGTGGGAACGCCGCCGCCACGGGCAGGGTTCTGCTGGAGAAAGCCCACGCCGTCTTCGCCGACGAAAGCACCACAGAGGAAAGGAAGAAGGCAGAATTGAGAAGGTCGGGGTCATTCTCGGCGCGCGGCAGGTCGGCAAGACGACTTTGGTGGAACACGTGTTGACGGGGCAGCCAGCGGTGTTCCTCAACTTCGATGTCGAGGTGGACAAGGCGCGCTTCCAAGCCGCCGCCGCTTTGGCGCCCCGCGATGGCTTGCGTTCCCTCGGCAGCCCGTCGGTATTGGTGATTGATGAAGCGCAGCGGTTGCCTGAGATGCGCGGATCATCAACGGCTGGCATGATGCGCGGCTGCCCGCGAAGTTTCTCCTGCTCGGCTCCTCCTCGCTCAATTTGCTCGATCAGGCGGCGGAGAGCCTCACCGGTCGCAACCGGAAGTTGGTGCTGCCACCGCTGTTGTTTTCCGAAACGCTGGGCACCCAGGTTTAGGCCAACGCCGACACCGCCCCCGGCCATTTGTGCCAGCACTTCGCGCCGCAATTGCGGGCCTTCCTGATGCAGCGGCTGGCGTTCGGCAGCTATCCCGAGATCGTGACGAGCGATCAGCCCACGCAACTGTTGCGCGAATTGAGTTCCGACTATCTCTGGAAAGACGTGCTCCAGGCCGGGCTGGTCAAGACGCCGGACCTCATCAAGCGCTTGCTGTTATTGTTGGCGCACCAGGCAGGCTCCGAGGTGTCGGTGAACGAACTGGCGACGCAGCTTCAGATGGCGCGGCCGACGGTGGATCGTTACCTGGACTTGCTGGAACAGACGTTCGTCATTTTCCGGCTGCTGTCCTTCAGCACCAATCCCCGCAAGGAAATCGCCAGGAGCCAGAAAGTATCTTTCTGGGATACCGGTATCCGCAGCGCCCTGCTCAACGCCTTTGCCACCGACGCACTCCGGCCCGACATCGGCGCGTTGTGGGAGAACTGGGTCATCGCCGAGGTGGCCAAGCGCAATGCCCTGCTGGGCTCGCCCGCGGAGCTGTTCTTCTGGCGCACGCGGGCGCAATCGGAAGTGGATTTGGTCGTGAAACAGGCGAGCGGCCTGCAAGCGTATGAAATCAAGTGGTCGCCACGCCGGGTTTCGGGCCGGGCTTTCCGGGATGCCTACAACGTGGAGGTTGAACCCATCCGCGCGGACAATCCTTTCGCGGTGGATGTCTTCAAGACATGATGGATTGCCCCCTGCCAGCTCTTGAGAAACACATCTGCTGGAATCTCGCCGACGCCGCCACTGCCGAACGAGAAGCGGCGTCCATGGCGGCGGGCGCCCGACTGCTCGAAGAAGGAAAGGAGAAGATGAAATTCGAAACCCGCCCGTCCAAAACGGGGCCGTGCTGCGCGTGGAACCGGGCGAAATAACAAATTGCCGGACGGGTGCCGGAGCGGAAGCTTGGGGAAAGGATGAAGAACCGCCGCCGGAAACGTCTTGACTGGCCGTCATAATGCCGCTACACAGTGTTGCAATATGACAGGCTACCTTGCCCGCGAAATCACGCCACGTCTGGAGAAGGCGTTGCGCCAGTTGCCGGTGGTGGTGCTCTCCGGGTTGCGGCAAACCGGCAAGAGCACGTTGCTCCAGAACGAAGCGGCGCTCGCCCTCGGCCACACCTACCGGACGCTCGACGACTTTGCCACGCTGGCGGCGGCACGGTCCAATCCTGAGTCGTTGCTGGAAAGCGCCGCGATCCTCGACGAAGTGCAGCGCTGCCCGGAACTGCTCATCGCGCTGAAGAAGAGCGTTGATGAACAGCGCAAGCCAGGACGGTTTATTCTTTCCGGCTCCGCCAATCTGGCCCTGCTCGGACATGTCACCGAGACGCTGGCGGGGCGTGCCAGTTATTTCACGCTGCACCCGATGACACGGCGGGAGCAGCGGGGAGCAACGGCCCAGGAACCCTTTCTCGTGAAGTTCCTCCGTTCGCCCACTTTGCTGGCCGGTAAAGCCGATCCGGTGACCGAAAAGGAGATACTGACGGGCGGTCTGCCGCCCGCCTGCCTTGGCGCGGCGGATGGCGTGGCGGAATGGTTCCGCGGATATGTGCAAACCTACGTCGAGCGCGATGTGCGGCAACTGTCCCAGATTACGGATCTGGTTGCCTTCCGCACGCTGGCGCAACTGGCTGCCTTGCGCACGGGGCAGGTGCTCGTCATCAGCACGCTGGGGCGCGATGCGAAGCTCAATTCCGTCACGGCGGGACGCTATCTCGATCTGTTGGAGGCTTCGTTCCTCATCCGCCGGCTGCCGCCGTTCCTGAAAAACCGCAGTTCGCGCCTGGTGAAATCGCCCAAGCTGCATTTCACCGACAGCGGCCTGGCAGCGCACCTGGCGGGCATCACCACGCTCGAACCGGGCCGCGACGACTTGCTGCGCGGCGCGTTGTTCGAGACCTACATGGCGCAGAATCTCGCCGCCCTGCTGGAGGCGCATTTGCCAGACGCCCAACTGGCCTTCTGGCACGAGCAAGGGCGGCACGAGGTGGACTTCGTGATTGAAGTGGGCCGCAAGATTTTCGGCATCGAGGTAAAAGCGGCCACCCGCTGGAGCGAGGGCGATCTGTCCGGCTTGCGGGCCTTTCTGGATCGGACGCCGGCGTGCGTCGCCGCCGTGCTGGCCTACAACGGGAAGGAATCTGTGAAACTGGACGAGCGTCTGTGGGCCATCCCGCTCGGGCAACTATTGGAGTAAAAGCCATGAACAATCCTCAGAACAAAGCGGCTTCAACCCGCGTCCTGCTCTCCTACGCCCGCGAGGATGACGAGGCCTTCGTGAAGCGGCTGTATGCAGACCTCACGAACGCCGGCTTCACAGTTTGGTTCGATCGCGAATCCCTCATGTCGCGGGGACTTTCTTTCCATCAAGAGATCAAGGACGCCATCCGCACGGAGGTGGACCGGGTGATCTATGTCGGCGGACCGAAGGCCGCGCTTTCCGCCTACGTACGGGAGGAGTGGCAGTTTGCCCTGGAGTGCGACCACGTCGTCGTCACCCCGATTCTCCGGCTCGGCGATTACGAGCACGTGCCCGGCGAACTGAGCCTGCTCCACTGCGAGGATTTCCGGAACGATGCGAAATATCCCGCCGCGCTCGCCAAGTTGATCGCCAGCCTGCGCCAGCCCAACCCCAAGCTCGGCGCGCTCTTCGCCGTGCCCAATCTCCCGCCCAACTTCCTCGGACGCCCCGAACTGATGCGCCGGGTGCGCGACGCGCTGCTCGTGGACCTCCAGAAGCCGCAGGTCATCACCGGGGCCGACGCCCGCGTGGGAATGCAAGGCATGGGCGGCATCGGCAAGTCGGTGCTGGCCGCCGCGCTCGCGCGCAACCGCCAGGTGCGCCAGGCCTATCCCGACGGCGTGGTCTGGATCGCCGCCGGCCAGAAGCTCACTGACGGCGACCTGCTCAAGCGCCAGCGCGACCTCGCCCGGCACCTCGGCGGCGACGACACGTTCGCCTCGCTGGCGCAGGGACAGGGCGTGCTCCGCCAGTTGCTCGCCGCCAAGGCCGTTCTGCTCGTGCTCGACGACGTCTGGCGGGCGGCTGATGCTAAGCCTTTCGACGTGCTCGGCCCGCGTTGCCGGATGCTCGTCACCACCCGCGACAAGGGCATCCTCGACACCCTCCACGGCGAGTTGGTGCAAGTCTCGCTCTTCACCGAACCGGAGAGCCTGCAACTGCTGGCCGATGCCGTCAACGTGGCCCCGGCCGCCCTGCCCGCCGAAGCCCGCGAAGTGGCGCGCGAATGCGGACTCCTGCCGCTGGCCCTCGCGCTCTGCGGCGGCATGGCCAAGAGCGGTCACGCATGGACGGAAATTGTCGAAGCTCTCCGCGAAGCGGATTTGGAATGGCCCGAGAACCGCGAAGCGGTGGAGCAACACCGCACCATCTGGAACGCGATGAAAGCCAGCTACGACGCGCTGCCGGACGAGCAGAAACCTCGTTTTGCCGAGCTATCCGTGTTCGCCACCGACCAGACCGTGCCCGAAGCCGCCGCCGCCACGCTTTGGGAACACACCGGCCAGGTTTCCGCCTGGAACACCTCCAAACTGCTGATCAACCTCGCCGAACGTTCGCTCGTCCAACTGGACCAAAAGACCGAGGCCGACGGCAAGGTCCGCCGCCGCTTCCGGCTGCACGATTTGCTCCACGACTACGCCGTGCGCGTGGCCGGCGAACCGCGGGCGATCCATCAGAAACTCCTTGATGCCTACCGGAAGAAATGCCCTGGCGGCTGGCATACCGGCCCGAACGACAATTACTTCTTTGAGAACTTGGTCCACCATCACGCGGAGTTTGGTGCCTGGCCAGAGGCCGAGAAGTTAACGACAGACTTCTCATGGCTGATGCGCAAGTGCGAGATTGGCTTGCTTGATTCCATTTCTCACGACTACGAGCTGCTGCAGGAAGTAGCGCCGGCGGACATGAAGCAACCGCTGGAGATGTGGAACGGTTTCTTCCGGGAGAAGGGACATCTCCTCCGGCGCGGGAAGCAGGAATGGCCCGCGCACAAGATTTTGCTCCAACTTGCCGTCGAACACGCCGCCGACAGCCCCCTCACGCTCGGCGCAGAACAGTGGCTTGCGGACAATCGCTGCGACTGGCTCTGGTTGCGCCGCGTGCCGAGGTTGTCACATGTTCAGAAGAACCCGTGTCTGGTGGTTCTCGAAGTCCACACCGATACTGTGTTGGGCGCGCTGGTGCTGCCGGAGGGGCGGCTGCTCTCGTGGTCCTGCGACCACACGTTGCGGCTGTGGGACAGCCAAAGCGGGTCGTGTCTGCGGACGCTCGAAGGGCACACCGGTCACATCATGGGTGCTTTGGCATTGGCCGATGGGCGGCTGCTGTCGTGGTCGAGTGACGAAACACTACGCTTGTGGGATGGGCAGAGTGGGGACTGTCTGGCAGTGCTCGAAGGGCACGCACGGGAAATCTTGGGGGCGCTGGGGTTAGCCGATGGACGGCTGCTCTCGTGGTCGAGGGACAAAACACTACGCTTGTGGGACGATCACAGCGGGGCGTGTCTGGCTGTGCTGGAAGGGCACACGGGGGAAATCTCGGGTGCGCTGGGGTTGGCCGATGGACGGCTGCTGTCGTGGTCGGGTGACGAAACACTACGCTTGTGGGATGGGCAGAGCGGGGCCTGTCTGGAAGTGCTCGAAGGGCACACCAGTATCGTCGTAGGTGCTTTGGCATTGGCCAATGGGCGGCTACTGTCGTGGTCGGTGGACAAGACGCTACGATTGTGGGACGGGCAGAGTGGGGACTGTCTGGCAGTGCTCGTAGGGCACACCAGTATCGTCATGGGTGCTTTGGCATTGGCTGATGGGCGGCTGCTGTCGTGGTCCCACGACAAGACGCTGCGGTTGTGGGACGATCAGAGCTGGGATTGTCTAGTGGTGCTCGAAGGGCACACCGGTTGCGTCATGGGTGCTTTGGCATTGGCCGATGGGCGGCTGCTGTCGTGGTCCCACGACAAGACGCTACGCTTGTGGGATGGGCAGAGTGGGGACTGTCTGGCAGTGCTCGAGGGGCATACCGGTGGGGTTAGGAGCACACTGGTGTTGGCTGATGGGCGGCTGCTCTCATGGTCGTCTGACAACACGCTGCGGCTGTGGGACGGGCGGGGTGGAACGTGTCTGCAAACCTTCGAAGGGCACGCGGGTGAGGTGATGGGTGCGCTGGCGTTGGCTGATGGGCGACTGCTCTCGTGGTCGGATGACAAGACGCTGCGGTTGTGGGACGATCAGAGCTGGGCATGTCTAGTGGTGCTCGAAGGGCACACCGGTTACGTTATGGGTGCTTTGGCATTGGCCGATGGGCGGCTGCTGTCGTGGTCCCACGATAAGACGCTACGGTTGTGGGACGATCAGAGCGGGGCGTGTCTAGTGGTGCTCGAAGGGCACACCGGTTACGTCATGGGTGCTTTGGCATTGGCCGATGGGCGGCTGCTGTCGTGGTCGGTGGACAAGACACTACGATTGTGGGACGGGCAGAGTGGGTCCTGTCTGGCGGTGCTGGAAGGCCACACGCGTAGGGTCGGTGGCGCAGTGGTGCTGGACGACGGGCAACTGCTGTCTTGGTCGTGGGATAGGACTTGGCGCTTGTGGGAGGGGCAGAGCGGGGCGTGTTTGGAGGTGGTTCCGGAGGGCAATGAAGGTCAACGGCATCCGGACTGGCGCGATGCACGTATCAAAGCGAAGTCTTCGAAGTGTGTGTTTCAGAATTTCGCTGCGGATTCCTCCGCTAGCACAGCGTACCTCCGCCACAAGGTGTTCCCCTCATCGCTTGCGGTTTGGCATGCTGACTCGGACGCGCGCGCTTGGTTCCTGTTTGCTGACGCTAGGATCGTTGTCACGCAGGCTAACGGCCAAGTCTGCATCCTGAAGCTGCACCACGGCAACCGCCGCATCACTCTCGCCGAAGCCGAAGCGATGCTGACGGAAAGGCAGAAGGCAGAATGAAGAATTTTGAACGGAACCAAATTAAGCGTCATCCCCATGATCTTCTCCTCCACCAAGAGCCGCCGACCGAGACTTCGCTCGACTCCCTTTCCCCCAGAATGGCTTGAGATCCTGCACCGGCGTTTTCCCTTGCTGGCCTGTTTGCCGCCCGAAGATCAGCGGGAACTGGAAGGACTTATCCAGGTGTTCCTGGCGGAGAAGCAGTTCGAGGGCTGCGACGGCCTGGTCATCACGGACGAAATCCGCGTCGTCATCGCGGCGCAAGCCTGTTTGCTGCTGCATCGGGACACCGATTACTACCCGGACCTGAAATCCATCCTGGTTTATCCGAGCACCTACTTCTCCCGCGTCACGGAGGAGGATGAGGAGCAGCAGGCGGCCTTCGCCGGCCAGTCCTGGCAGCACGGCCCGGTCATCCTCGCCACGGAGGAAAGGTAGAAGGCAGAATGAAGAAGGAAGAAGTCGCTTCGCCTCTTGCCGCTCATACCCGTGACGTGCTAGGTTTCGGCCATGAGCAGCATCGCTGAAATTGAAGATGCCATTGAAAAACTGCCCGCTCCGCAGGTTGATGAACTGGCTGGGTGGCTGGAGACGCTGCGTCAAAGGCGGTCCAAGCCCACGCCGGTGGAAAGCTGGTTGCAGCGCGCACGCGGGGCCGCTCTTCCCGGCCAGACGACGGCGGACGTCATGGCCCTCACCCGGGGTGAGGAATGAATCTTTTCGACACAAACGTCCTGTTGGACATAGCAACCGCCGATCCGATCTGGCTGCCCTGGTCGGAGAACCAATTTCGCACGGCCGCCGCGCAGGGACCGATCCTCATCAACCCTATCATCTACGCCGAACTGGCCCCGGCTTTTGCGAGTACCGCCGACTTGGACCGATGGCTTGATCCGGCTGTTTTTCAGCGGCTGCCTTTGCCATACGCCGCCGGGTGGCTCGCCGCGCAGGCTTTCTTGAAATACCGGCGCAGTGGTGGAGTAAAGACTTCACCCCTGCCGGATTTCTACATCGGGGCGCATGCCGAAGTCGAGGGTTGGACGCTGGTGACGCGAGACGCCGCCCGCTACCGCACGTATTTTCCAAGCGTTCCACTCATTGACCCGACTTGAGCGTAACGGGCAGATTCAACCATTTCCTCAAGCGGCATCCCAGGCTGGAAAGATACTGAGTGCCCTCGGCTATGATCTTCTCCTCCACCAAGAGCCGTCGGCAGAAACTCCGCTCGACGCCGTTTCCCACGGAATGGTGTGAGATCCTGCACCGGCGTTTTCCATTTCCACGTAGGACCGGCGTCGCGCCTGTCTCTTGACATTGTCTGGTAGCGGTCATCCTCAAGGGATCCTGATTCCAGGAAGTGCCCACCTTCTGGTGCGGCCATGGAAATGAAGATGGAGACAGGCGGGACGCCTGTCCTACGCGCCCTTGCCGCCATTTCCTGCTGCATGAATACGGCCGACCCGTGCAGGGCCGCGTGGCAGCAGCTTCACTTTCCCCACGGCGGCAGCAAGCCTTGCTCCGCCATGTGCCCGAGGACGAAGCGCACGGTGCGGGTCATCGGCTCGCGCTGTTTGAAGTCCTCCGGCCGCAGCCACTCGGCCACCACGCCCGGCGCCAGCCGCACGTCGCCGGCCACAGCCAGGCCGAAGACCTGGATGGTGTAGAGTTTCCACACGCCGTCGGCATCGCTCTGCTCGAAATCCTTGATCTCGCACAGCGGCCGGAGAAACTCGTCTATCGTGAAGCTGCGGCCCAGGACTTCGGCCGCCACGCGCGCGGCGGCGCAGGCCCATTCCTCCGGCCGGATGACCGGGGAGATGGAGCTGTCGCGGAACTGGGCTCGCCAATTGACTCAACCTGCCCCTACCTGTAGTGTAGGGTATGATTGAGGACTACCC
>CAINDV010000233.1 GCA_903847485.1 uncultured Verrucomicrobiota bacterium | reverse complement strand
TGCCGAGACGCCGCTACGAAGCGCCGGTTCATGGCCGCAATGCGCGGTTATGGGACCGTTGGGCCTTTCCAGAAACCCGTATCCGGGCACGCCATAAACCTCAAACGCCACCCCGATGATTCTCTCGGTCACATCCGCGTGCAGAAATTTCACTTCCATAATCCGTGTTTCGTCGGTGTTTAATCCGTGGCAAAAAAATCAGCCTACGCTGCCTTCCAAACTTACCCCCAGCAGCTTCTGCGCTTCCACAGCGAACTCCATCGGTAACTCGCGGAAGACTTCCTTGCAGAAGCCGTTGACGATCATGTTCACCGCGTCCTGGGTGGCAATGCCACGCTGGTTACAGTAAAAGATCTGGTCCTCGCCGATCTTGGAAGTCGTTGCCTCGTGCTCAATGCGCGCCGTGGTGTTCTTCACCTCAATGTAGGGGAAGGTATGCGCGCCGCACTTATCGCCAATAAGTAGCGAGTCACACTGGGAGAAGTTACGCGCGTTCGTGGCGCTTTTCTGAATCTTAACTAAGCCGCGATAACTGTTCTGCCCGCGCCCGGCGGAGATGCCTTTGGAGACGATGGTGCTGCGCGTGTTCTTGCCGATGTGGACCATCTTAGTGCCGGTGTCGGCTTGCTGCATGTTATTAGTCAGTGCCACCGAGTAAAACTCACCGACCGAGTTATCGCCCTGTAGGATGCAACTCGGATACTTCCAGGTAATGGCCGAGCCAGTCTCAACCTGCGTCCAGGAAATCTTCGAGTTACGCCCTTTGCAGTGGCCGCGTTTGGTAACGAAGTTATAGATGCCGCCCCGGCCGTTCTCGTCGCCCGGATACCAATTCTGCACGGTCGAGTATTTGATCTCGGCATGGTCGAGGGCGATAAGTTCCACCACGGCGGCGTGGAGTTGGTTTTCGTCACGCATCGGCGCGGTGCAACCTTCCAGGTAACTCACCGAGGCGCCTTCGTCAGCCACGATGAGTGTCCGCTCGAACTGGCCGGACTTGGCCGCGTTGATGCGGAAGTAAGTCGAAAGCTCCATCGGACAGCGCACACCCTTGGGGATGTAACAGAACGAGCCATCGCTGAAGACCGCAGAGTTGAGCGCGGCGTAAAAATTATCGGCCGGCGGCACCACCGCGCCAAGATACTTCTTCACCAAGTCAGGATGCGCCTGCACCGCCTCGCTGAACGAGCAGAAGATGATGCCTTTGGCGGCGAGTTGATCGCGATAAGTAGTGCCGACCGACACGCTGTCAAACACCGCGTCCACCGCCACGCCGGCGAGCCGCTCGCGTTCCCGCAGCGGGATGCCTAGCTTCTCGTACATCTCCAGGAGCTTCGGGTCCACCTCATCCAAACTCTTCGGGCCGTCGCCTTTCTGCTTGGGTGCCGAGTAATAAGTCATGTCCTGGAAATCCACCGGCGGATACTTCACATGCGGCCAGGTCGGCACGGTCAGGGTCGTCCAGTGCCGGTACGCCTTGAGCCGCCACTCCAACAGCCACTCCGGCTCCTGCTTCTTGAGCGAGATAAGCCGGATGATGTCCTCGTTCAATCCCGGCGGCGCGGACTCGGTCTCGACGTCGGTGACGAAGCCGTACTTATACTCTTGTTTGACAAAGCCTTCGATGGTTTCGGTTGCTGTGCTCATCGCAAAATCATTTTCGTCTCTTCCCGCCGCACTCCGGGCAAACGCCATGGATTGCCAGTTCCACACGAAATCTCCGGCAGCGCGCCCTTGGCCCGCTGGAAAACTTCGTCCGCCGACGGATGATCACGCCACTCCAGCAGCACGTCATAGACATGCTGGCGCTGCCGCGTAAAGCGGAAGCCGCTCGTAGCGAGCCGCTTGTTCAGCGGCGTGCCGGCGGGAGATGGTTCGGCCAGTTTCACAAGGGGATAGGTTAGCCGCGCGGCGGGGGCTGTCAATTGTTTGGAATCATTCCCAAGTGGAACTCGCCGCGGGAATGGGCGGCCCCTTGATGGTTCCGTTTCTGCGTTATCCCATTTACTCACTTTTGACACTGGTTTCCGGTCCTGCGGGCGGTGGAGTGGCGGCCGGCGAGAGTGCCTGACCCTTTTACGGCGTAGTCCGCCCCCTGCGCGCTTATTGGCCGGGACGCCTACGCCGGGTGCCTCCGCAAACCCTCAGTGCCGGGCCGACGTGGAAGAGTTCGCGGCGCACGGGAAAGTCCGTCGTAGAGGGCGTTTTCAACGGTTCTTGGAACTCCTCGGCGGCGGTGCCAATAAAATTCTTGCAGGTTTGCGGAAATCGCCTACAAACCCCTTGTGGCACAAGCGCAAGCGAGAGCCACGCCCGCCGAAAGGCATTGGTTACCCGACGGGTTAGAGTGATATCCTCTCGATGGGGATGGTCTGGATACCGGACTCCGCCGAAAGGCATTGGTGACCCGATGAGTTATACACCTGCGCATAACTAAAGCTACATGCGATTGAGCAAAGCCATGTCCAGCGGGGCTTTGCGTAGCTTCTGACGTTTGTATCTTGGGGGG
>CAINDV010000232.1 GCA_903847485.1 uncultured Verrucomicrobiota bacterium | reverse complement strand
GCGAGGCCGGCGAGCAGGAGTTTTCGTTTCATGTGGGCAAAAGAGCTGCAAATGTACCGTGACACATTTTCTGGCGGGGAGGTGAGATGTGGTTCATCGCTGGCCCATCCATTCCAATAGCCATTTCCAGGTGGATTCCATGGATCTTTCCTGCGGCGGCGGGAGGATGGACGAACTCCTGGGGGTGACAGGTTTGCCCCGGTATTGTTCCGCGATTGACTTGAACATCCGGCCCCGGTCCTTGACCTTGTTGTCCAGCGTGATCAGGCCCAGTTCGTATTCCAAAGAGGAGAACTCCAGTTGGCGATCCACGTCGTGACTGGCCCACCAGGTGAACCAGGCGACGCCTTCACCGATGGCGGCCTGGGTCGTGGCCTCCATGAAGCGGGGGATCGCTTTTTCGTCCATCCATTCCGCCGATGCCCCGTACTCCTGCAACCAGATCGGCTTGGCCGGATCGCCGGCAAAGGCCCGCGCCAGTGCGGCCATCCCCGCGGCCAGCTTGACGCAAGGTGGGTCCAAGGGACCGCCACGCCCGTGCGCTCCCGTATAGCGTATCCAGCAATGCAACGCGACGATCGGCAGCCGCCGCGCCAGTCGCTCCGCCGAGAAGGTCTCCGGATAAAACCAAGGTTGATGATCCACGCCCATCACATGGGTTTGCCCCGGACACAACGTCTCGGTCAGCGTCATGATCCGGTCCAGCCAGGCATCCCCCACCGCCGTGTCTCGACCCGTGCTCCAGCAGCAGTTCATTTCATTGCCGATGTCAAAACCGAGGAAATTGGCGTGCCCGCGCAGCGCCTTCGACACTTCCGTGAAGTAGAGCGTCTGGGCCGCGAATAGGTTTGGCGAAGTATAGAACTGCCCGGGTTCGTCGTACACCGGCTGCAATTTCTTTGTAATCCAACCGTTGAGCATACAAACGCACACGTCGAGGTTGCGCTGCGCGCCCAACCGCATGAGTTGTTCGAGCCGGTTCAGGTGTCCCGGGCTCACCCAGGTTCGGTTCGGCTGGAAATACGGCCACATCGCCAGGATGCGGAAATGGTCCATGCCCAAAGACGCAATGGCGTCCAGATCGCGTGCCACCGAGTCGGCGTCGAAATCGTTCCAGAAGAACAACCAGCTCTTGGTGGGTGTATAGTTGACCCCGAAGCGATGACGCTGGAACGTCTTCCCTGAGCTCTGCGTGCTCTGCTCCCCGCGCTTCACTTCCGTATCGGGCGGCGCGCCTGCCTGTGCGAGAAACGCCGGCGCTCCTAGCATCGCGCCCAAGCCGGCTCCCAGAAAGTCGCGCCGATTCAAGTCTTGCATTGTGTGTGTCTCCTCTTGTTATACGATTTTAGCTTAAAGGCAGTCAGTCTATCTTCCTGTTTCCAGACCTGACCCTTATCGATCCCGCTGAACTCTTCCCTCCTCGGTGATAGTAATATACTTACCATGTCGATTCTTGGCCAAAGGGACACCATCGCGGAAGATCTGAAACGTCTTGGCATCCATGCAAAGGTCATAACTATGCCCGCTAAAGCGATACCCTTTCAGGGTCGCCGCACCGAGTGACTGGTGGTAGTGGGGGCGCACCACAAGGCTGCCGTCATCCTGAGGCATCAGGCCGAACACGCCGTGGATAATGGCCTGGGCGCCGGCTCCCGCTGAGACCTGCAACGACCAACCGCGGCAATGGTC
>CAINDV010000231.1 GCA_903847485.1 uncultured Verrucomicrobiota bacterium | reverse complement strand
GGTTCAGGGGCGGTATCGGTCACTGAATGGTGACTGGAATTTGAAGTCGGTGGTTTGGGCTCAACCTCTGCCCCGGCTTCCGTTTCCTTTCGTGTATTTCGTGTATTTAGTGGTTGCTACTGAATGGTTACGGCTTAGTGGAACAGGCTTCCAGCCTGTTCGGACCTAACAGGCTGGAAGCCTGTTCCGCTACCCGGTTCATGGAAAGCGCTTGCCCTCGACGTAGCTTGAACTACCGTCCTTCGCGTGCCCCAACCAACACAAGCCAACATACCCCGCACCCCGGCGGCGCCCGCCCCGTGCGGCCTCCGACTGCATTCCCAAGCGCCTGCGCAGGTGCTCGTGATCAACTGCGGCTCCTCCTCGCTGAAGTATAGTTTCTTTGACACCCGGAATGACCGGCGCACCACCCGCGGCCAGGTGGAACGTATTGGCTCCGCCCACCCACAGTTGGTGCAGCGCGGTCCCGGCGGCGACATCCAACTAACCCTGCCGCCCGGCGGGCACCACGAGGCGTTCGACGCCATGTTGCGCGAGCTGTCTGCGCCCGGCAGCGGAGTTATCCAGCATCCTTCCCAGATTGGTGCCATCGGCCACCGGGTGGTGCATGGCGGAGCGCACTTTACCGAACCTACCCTGATTACTGACACGGTCATGGCCGAGATCAAAGCGCTGGCCCCGCTGGCCCCGCTGCATAACTCTGTGAACGTCGCCGGCATCCGCGAAGCGCGCCGGGCGTTTTCCACCGCGCCGCAGGTGGCGGTGTTTGACACCGCCTTCCACCGCACCATCCCCGACCATGCCAGTATCTACGGCCTGCCCTACGAATTCTTCCAGCAACACGGCGTCCGGCGTTATGGTTTCCACGGCACCTCGCACGCCTATGTCTGCCGGGCGGCGGCGCATTACCTCGGCCGCCGGTGGGACCAACTTAGGATCATAAGCTGCCACTTAGGCAACGGCGCCTCGCTCTGCGCCGTGGACCGCGGCCGCTCAGTGGACACCACCATGGGCCTGACGCCGGGCGAGGGACTTATCATGGGAACCCGCTGCGGCGACCTGGACAGCGGCGCGTTTGCCTACCTCGAACGCGCCGTCGGACTTAATGCGGCACAGATAGATGAGCTGCTTAATCAGCGCAGCGGCTTGCTGGGACTCTCCGGCATCTCTGGCGACATGCGCGAAATCGAAGCCGCCGCCGCCGCCGGCAACCCCCGCGCCCGACTGGCCCACGAAGCCTTTTGTTACCGCGTTCGCAAATACCTCGGCGCCTTCTTTGCGGTGCTCGGCGTATTGGACCTTGTCATCTTCACTGGAGGCATCGGCCAGGGCCGCGCTGGAGTTCGGTCGCGCAGCTTGCAAGGCTTGCACTCCCTGGGCATCCACCTCGACGCCCGCCGCAACCGGGACACCCACGGCTTTGACCGGATTACCCGCATCTCCACCACTCACTCGCCGGTGACCGTGTTAGTGGTGCCGACGGACGAAGAGTGGATGATCGCCCAAGAGACCCTCCGCGCCTGCCGTCCGCTGCCCGCCCCGCGCCACCGGTCCTCTCCCGGCTAACCTTCTGCTCTCCGCAGCCTACGGAAGAAAGAGACGCTGGAGCCTTAGAGCGTGTTGGAAAAGTCGCCCGGCGGTAGGGCGAGGCTCCTGCCGAGCCTCGACGGCAGCCGCCACGCGCTG
>CAINDV010000230.1 GCA_903847485.1 uncultured Verrucomicrobiota bacterium | reverse complement strand
GCCCCGAACCGGCTAAGGCCGGGAATACGAACGGCCTTGGGCAGCGTTTTGCGGAGTTAGTAGTCCCGCCTTCAGGCGGTTCGGGGTCAAGCTGAGAACGGCCGGCTGCTTGGCCCTGCCGGGTCAGGGCACTCGGCGGGCAACGCCGGACGCGATTCTGTAGGCCCGGTGCCCTCACCGGGCGGCCCATGGTAATTCCACGGGCCAGGAGTTCTGAGAGCGTGTTTGAAAAGTCGTCCACCGGTAGGGCGAGGCTCCTGCCGAGCCTTGCGGAACCAGCGCCCGGCGGCGGCCGAGGCTCCGGCCGAGCTTCGATGGCAGCGGCCAAGCGATCCTACCGAACGGCTCGGCCGGAGCCTCGCCCTACCACGCCAGGCATTTTCAAACACGCTTCCTCCTACTCCGGCGGCGTGAAATCAATTTTGCTCCCGGCGACCGACTTGAGCACGCCGTAACGCTTCAGCACAGGCTTCACGTAGGCCCGCTTGGGTCGCGGCGATTCTCCTGGAGCCGGCTCCACCTTACCTCCGGGCAGCGCGGCCCCAGGTGCTTCCGTGGCGTGTTCGTTACCAGGTGATGGCATCATAGGTCTGGTTCAAAGTGGGTTGTGAGTTAGTTCCTGATAGGCGGGCGGAGCTGCCTTGGGCGGGCGCGCTGGCGGCGGCGGCGCTTGCGGCTTGCAGGCGAAAGAAGCGGCTCTCCGCGCCGAGACTTAGTGCCACGGTGTTACGTCCGCCCAGCACCGCCGGTGTAGCTGGCACATTCTCCCAGGCACCGTCCAGCGCCAGACGAGCTTGTAATTGCCACCGTGAAGGTAAGTCCGGCCAGGACAGCGCCACGCCTTCCTTGGTAAGTGCGACCGCCAGCGCCGGCGCTGCCACCAACTGCCCGGCCGTCGGGGTTTCCGCCAGCACGAGGAAGGCGCTGGCACCTAACTCGCCCCGCCCGGTGAACACCAGCGTATTATTCTCGCCCTCGGCTAGGAACGCGCCTAAGTCCAGCGCCCGGCTTTCTCCGTCCACCAGCGCGCCTAGTGACACCGGTTGGCCATTCACGGTGATAGCCAGCGACCGCAAGCCCGGCTGGCCGTTGAACACCCGGAGATACCGCTCCACCGGCGGAATCCCGGTGAGCCGCTGCTCCACCACGCCGCCCGCTGGCACGATCAGATTTAGGAAGGCCGGATCGGTCTTGCCGGCGTGGCCGAAGGCGTCAAAAACAAACAGCGCGACACTGGCGGCGGCATCGTCCGGCTTCGTGGCGGTGAATTTCACCTTGGTGGTGCCGGGGGGAAACCCCGTGTTGGGCGTGTCGTAATTCACCGGGAAGCCGGAGGCGAGCGTATCGCCTTTGAGGTCGTAAGCCGTGCCTACCACGGAGCAGTTCACCTTTACAGTGGCCACGCCTGCCGCCAGGCCGGCCAGGTGCTCAAAGGTCACATCCACGGCCCGGTAGAAGTTCCTGTCCACTGTGGGAGAGTCAAACGTAGGGTTCTCGGGGGTATAGACCACATACACGGACTGGTTGTAGTTCGACACGCTGAAGAAGGACTGCGCCAGCACGGGGTTCAAGAAGCCATTCGTGTTCACCGTGAAGGCATCTGCGGCGAAGCCACTGATGCCGACGCTGGCGGTGGCGATAGGCCAGGCGTAGCAATGGGCGTTGTTGAAGTTAGCCGCGCTGCCCGCCGTGTTGCCCGCCAATGTGGCTAGGTAGGTGGTGAACTTGCTCCCGCTGGTGGCGCTGATGGTGAGTGTGCCAGTGATGTTCTGCCAATCCCAGCCCGGATCGCTGCCCGCCGTGCCGAGGGCGTCGTTGAGCTGCCAGGTCAGACTACCGCCGCCGGCCCAGGTGGTGTTGCCGGCCACGACCGTTTCCGGACTGCTGTTGACCGCCGGCCAAAAGCCCGTGACCAGGCTGTAACTGGCGGAAGTGCCCGTGCCCAGCGCCGGCTGACCGGTGGTCTGGCTGACGCCGTAAACGCCCCCGACTCCGCCCCCGTAGCCGCCGCCGCCGGTGACCACGGGGGTTATCGAATACTGGGCGAAAGCTGGCCCGGCCAGCCAGATGGCCAGCAGGACCGGCGCGTAACGCAGACTGAAAGTCTGCGCTACGGCGGCGGCTGACCGTTGGAGCGCCGACATTCTTGTCGGCGGCGGTTGGCTGCCACGCCGACACGAATGTCGGCGCTCCGTGGCGCGGTGGGTTAGTTTGGTGCTCATGGTGCGCTCAAGGGTTGCGGGTGGCCTGGCGCTTACTGGCCCAGCTTGGCTTCCAAGGCGTCGAGGCGGGCCTTGAGTGCGTCGTTCTCGGCCTTGAGTTGCTTGATGGCTTCGGTGAGGACGGGGATGACCTCGGAGTAGGCCACGGACTTGGTCTGGCGGGCGTCGGTGGCGGTGGAGACGGCTTGCGGCAACACCTTTTCCACTTCCTGCGCGAGGAAGCCCACATGGTTGCGGTCGTCCAACTTGAGCGCGGGGTCCACGGTCTGGTCCCAGTTGAAGGTCACGCCGCGCAACGCCTCCACGATGGCCAGCGCGTCGCCGATGGGCTGCACGTCCTTCTTCAGGCGGGCGTCGGATGTATTGACGTAGGCACTCGCGCCCGCCACCGAGCCGTTCACGTGCAAGGTGTAGGAGGGCGTCGTCGTCCCGATGCCGACGTTGCCGGTGGATGAAATTCTCATCTTTTCGGTCTGGGCAGTCCAGAGAGATATGCCGTCGTGTCCAAAGATACCCATACCGTCGGCGTTCGTGTTCTCATTATTAACTGGAGTAATGCCAACTCCTCCCGATGCATTGTTTGCAATACCTGTACGAAGCCTAATTTCGGTGCCGCTGTTTAGGGCACCCGCAGAAAGGATGCCTCCTCCAAGATCAAGCCTGGTATCGGGACTCGTCGTCCCGATGCCGACGTTGCCGGTCTGCGGCATGATGCTCATGCGTATGACCTGAGTGTTGTCATTCATTGCGGCAGGGGTAGAAAAATCGAGTCGTGTTTGATCGCCATAGGAGCCATTGGATATTTTCGTCGAGATAGAGGCATGGTATAAGCTCGTTCCCAATTTAATCGTGCTTATTTCATAATCACCGCCTGATGTATTTTTCCCTACATAATCGTTATAAAGCCCAAGCTGTGTTGGAGTGGTTATTAACGGAGAACGAACTTCAAGATGGCTTGTTGGCGTCGTCGTCCCGATGCCGATGTTGCCGGAGGCGTCGGAGTAGAGGGCGGAGTTGCCGACCGTGCCGCCAGCGGTGAACTTGGGGACATAGCTGGCCGTGCCGCTGCCGCCAACCTTGCCGTTGAACGTGCTCCAATCGGTGCTGGAGAGCGCGCCGGCCTGGGCGGCGCTGGCGGTCTGGAGGGTGAGGTTGGGGGTGGCACCGCCGGTGGAGGCCAACGGGCCGGTGGCGCTGACGCTGGTGACGGTGCCGGCGGTGGGAGTGGCGGGCGCCCAGGCGCTGCCGTTCCAACCGAGCACCTGGCCGCTGCTGGCACTCATCTGGTTGAGCATGGCCGCCGTGATGCCGGCGCTGGCGACGGAGACATTGGGGGCGGCGTAACTGAGGCCCGCGCCGAAGGTGTAGGTGCTGCCGCTGAATTGCACCCAAGCGCCGGAATAGACATAGCCGTTGCTCTTGGCGGTGACGAAGGCCGCCATGCTGGTGCTGGGCGGGGTGTAGGACCACGCGGAGCCGGTCCATTGCGCGATCTTGTCGGCGGCGGCGTCGGTGGCCCATTGGCCGGTCGGCGCGGTGCCGACGATGTAGCGGACGCCGCTGGCCGGCGAGCCGGGCGGGTCGTTCAGGATGTCGGTAACGGACGCCTGCCAGGTGAGGCCGCTGATCTTGCTGTCCACGTAAGCCTTGGAGGCGGCCTCGTTGTCGGCGGTGATGCTGGCTGGAGCGGGAAGGTCGAGGAGGTGGTTGCCGCCGAGATTCAGGCTGGCAGTCAGGGCGCGGGAGCCGTCCGTCTTGAGGAAGCCGGCTTGCGCGGCGGCATAGACGGGATCGGTTTCGGTGTAGGCGGCGGCGGAAGCGGCGTTGAGGGCGTAGCCCACGCTGGTCATCCGCACGTCGGGGCTGAGCCGCTGGAAGCCGGAGCCGTCGCTAAACCAAGTGCGCAGATAGACGGCGCCATCGTTGGCAAAGACGCTGGCGAGGATGGTGTCCATGCCGGTATCGCCGAGATTCACGGAGAAGATGCCGCGCGTCACGGTGAGGGATACGGCGGCGGTGGGTTCACTGCCGGCGGCGCTGGAGCCGTTGTTGCTCCAGTAGGTGATGGCGGGGGAGCCGCCGTCCACGAGAGCGAACTTGAACAGGCCGGTGCCGGTGAAGGCATTGCCGCTGACGGTTACGCGGCCCTGATGGCTGATAATGCCGGGGGCTGAGCCAAAAGCGGAGGCGGAGACCAACGCGGCGGACACGACTAGACTGCGGAGCATATTAGTGTTCATGGTTTAATAATTCGGTTCAAATGCAGTTAACTGGCGAAAGACTAACCGTTGGGGGGGGGGGGGGG
>CAINDV010000229.1 GCA_903847485.1 uncultured Verrucomicrobiota bacterium | reverse complement strand
TGCGCCGGCCCAAGGCGGCGCGCAAGAACATCCCCAATGCCTTCTTTGATCACTTATTACCCCGCGAACGGCTGTCCGTGATTCGGGTGGTGGGCGCGCTGCTCTTCTACTCCATCCAATGGGGGCCGGGCGGCGAGCGCCGGATTCCAGTAAGCCGCTCCATTACCGCCCTAAGTCGGCTAACGAACCACGCCCGTCGGCATGTGCATGAGGCGGTGTCTGAGGCGCGCGCACGCGGCTATATCGAGATGGTGGACGCGGGCTGTTTCGACCCTGCGGCTGCCCAGGCGAGTCGAGCCGCGACTTATGGCATCCGCTGGGCGCCCACGGTGCCGGTGGGAAGGTTGTTGTCGTTGGCCGCGGTGACGGAGGCTCCTACTCCGGCGCAAAACAGTGCTGAAAAACCCGACCGGTATGAAAAGGGACACGGAGGACCAGTACGAAAAGGGATACGGGACCGGTCTGAAAAGGGATACGGGAACCGGTCAGAAAAGGTGAACGGTTTAAGTATTAAAAAGGATCTTAAAACAAATACAGCAGCAGAGACGGCCAGGGCGGATGCCGCGGCACCCCACACGGCTGCTGCTGTGCCGGAGTTGGAGTTGTTGAGACAAACCGGGTTTGACGAAGCCACTGCGAAGGTGCTGGCCGCCAGGCAATCCGCCGAAGGCATACGCCGGCAAGTTCAGTGGCTGCCGTTGCGCAATACCACCCGCAACCGCCTGGGTCTCCTTCGCCGCGCCATCGAGGAAGACTGGCCCCGGCCGGAGGGCATCGCCGAAGAGACCGGCCAGCCAGCGGGCCGTGAGTTCGCGAGGCATTACTACGCGGCCTATCACGGTTACACCGGTGAGGCGCGAACCGAGCCGTTTCCGGCGGACATCCAGGCGGCGGCGCAGTTGGTCACGCGGTTACTGGCGCTGCGGGACGAACCCTTGTTGGTGCCCGACTGGGGCCGGCGCTTCGGCAACCTCCTCCGGCAGAAGCACCAAAGCAACCCCAAGTCCCGACCTAATCTGTCGTTGGCGGTCGTGCTGCACGGCGATGAGTTTCTGCGTCGGCTGGAAACCGAGCGCACGGCCGGTGCCACGAATGCCCGCCAAAAGGCCCAGGCGGTCCGCCAAGCTACGCTTTGGCCGCACTATCTGGCTTACCTCCAACTCGCCGAACAAGACGCGCAGCGGACCCACCCGGACCTTTACGCGGCCTTCGCGAACCAGCGCCAGCGCACCCGCCTGGCCATGATGGGCGGGCTCTTTCACGCCGCCCCGGAGACCCTGGCACGCTTCGACGCCGACGAGAGTCGGCGGCTCGCCTGGGCGGAATACTGTTGCGCCCAGGCGCCGGCGGTAGTGCTAGATTTCGATTCTTGGTCTAACCAACAACCGGCGCTTACCGAACCAGCTTCGGAGGGCGACCGAAAGCTTGTTCGCTTGGTGGCACCAGTTACTACTCTGGGAGAGAGGCGGACGGAGTAAGCCGCCGCCCAAGCCAGAACCGAAGGCTTGGTGGTAAGCGGCGAAACATGAATCACCTATGCCAGTATTCGCGCCCAGCATTATCCGCCCAGACGCGGCGTGAAGAAAGTCATCCGCACCACTTGGTTTGGCTTTTCAAACGTGGTACGACAGCAGGGAAAGGTCCTTTTAGGGAGGTTGAACCATAAATGCAAGACATCATGCCAAAGCCAAAAGAGAGACCCACATACGAAGTGCGCATCGGAGCCATCAAGGCGGCGATCTGGCGCAATGAAACGACCGGCGGCGTGCGTTACAACGTCACGTTCAGTCGGCTCTACAAAGACAAGGAAGACGACCAGTGGAAGTCCACCGACTCGTTCGGACGGGATGACCTGCTGGTGCTCGGCAAGGTAGCTGACGTCGCCCACACCTGGATCCATCAACAGGCCCAGGAGCGTGACACGGAAGCGGCAAGCTGAGTAACGTTCGACCGGCAGTTGCCTTCACGGTTCTATTGAAGGTTCGTGGCTTTTGAGGATTGTGCCAATCAAACAGACTCGCCAGCGTGCCCAAAACGTGTCAAAACGCCATTAGAACCAATGTTTACCGGCCTGCCGTGCGGGTCTCGCTTTTCATGCTGTTGGCATGTTGCGACACTATGCCGACACGTTAAGTGTAGGCAAG
>CAINDV010000228.1 GCA_903847485.1 uncultured Verrucomicrobiota bacterium | reverse complement strand
GTCACAACGGAGGCCCGGACCCCCATGCCGTTTGGCTCCACCCTTTTTAAGCCATTGGTTATCAAATGTCAAAAGGCGTGTTTTCGGAAAACTCCCCGGATTTCGGCTTGGCCGGGGTGATTTTCGAGGAGGTTTCCGGAATTGGGGGGTGCTCTTGGGTCGGCGACCGCGTGGCGGACGGTTCAGCCGGCCCCGGTTGGGTGCCTGCGGGCGGTTCGGTTGCGCAGGCAAACGCCTGCTCCACCAGTTCCACCACGGCGCGGGCGGGCGGTGGCTCCGGGCGCGGCGGTCCCTGGCGGGAATGGGGCCGGTAGAGCCGCAAGCCGCCCTTGGTGAAGACCCATTCGCGGACCGCCTCGACTTGGGCGTGGAGAAGTTGTTCGAGCGTGCCGGCGTCGCCGCCCCAGCGGGTGTCCATCTCCTGCTCCCAAGCTTGGAGGAGCCGGCGGGTGGCGTCGCGCGTCAGGCGCAGGCCGCCGCGAGTGTCCGGTTCGAAATCCTCGGGCCGGACCTGGCGCAAGTTGACGAGGCGGAGCGCCCAGCGGTCGCAGCGGGCGCGGAAGGGTTCCTGGAGGTCGCAGGTGAGGGATTCGTAGTTGTTGGCGGGGCTGTGGAGGAAGCCGAGGTAGGGGTTGAGGCCGCGGGCGTTGAGCAGCACGTTCAACCGGGCGAAGAGGCGGGTGTAGGCGAAATCCAGCAGCACGTTCCAGCGGTCGGGCTTCTCGCGGGGCAACCGGAGGGCGCTACGGAAGTCGGTCTCGCGCACGCGCTCATTCACCCAGCGGAAGCTGCGGCGGGCCGTTTCACCCTCGCGGCCCAGCAGGGACGGCACGTCGGTGGCGGATTCAAGCGTGGCGAGGCTGCGGTCGAGGGTGTCCGCGAAGCGCCGCTCACCGGTCAATTCGCGCGCCCACGCCAGGTAGCTGCTGAGCTTGGCCGCGACAACCTCGCGGGCCAGGGCCAGGCGTTCGCTCTCGGGCAGCGCGGCGTGGCGTTGCCAGTGGCGTCCGGCCAGTTCGTAGTAACGGCGGGAATCAGGACCGAGCGTGGCGTAATGATGGCCGGCAGCGGTGCAGAGAGCCACGGGCAGACCTTGCCGTGCGCAGTGTTGGAGCAGCGGCGTGGAGACGGCGTGCGCGCCGTAGATGAACAATTCGGAGGCCCGCCGCAGGGGCAGGCGGGCCACGAGTTGCTCGTCCCGCCGGACGATCAGCGCGTCGCCTTCCAGACCGAGAAACGAGTAGTCCGGCAGCACATGGACGGGCTTGCGTAAGGTGGTACGTTCGAGGAAGTCCTCGGTCATCTCCGCCGCAAATCGGTGGCCCAGGAACGAGAAGCCGGCGCCGACGGGCGTGAGCGCGGTCTTGGCGGGTTGCAGTTCCAAACGCAGAGGCGCGAGCAATTCGCGGGCAGTCTGGAGGGCCTGCTGCGCCTCCGCCTCGTCCCGGCAAAGCAGCAAGAAATCATCCGCGTACCGCACCAAGCGCAAGCCGGCGCGGACGGCGGCTTCATCGAAGGCATCGAGGAAAACATTGGCCAAGAGAGGCGAGAGCGGGCTGCCTTGGAGCAGGCCGTGGGTACGCGCGACACGGGCGTTATCGAGCAAGAGCGGGGTGCGTACGACGCGGCGTAACAGTTCGCGCAAGAGCGTATCCGCCCGCGGCAGGCAGCGGTCCAGCGCCTGTTCCAACAACTCCCAATCCACCGTGTCGAAGAAGCTGGCGATGTCGGTTTCCACCACCCACAGGCAGCCGGCGCGGACATGTTCCAGGACCGCCCGCGCGGCGTCCGCCGTGGAGCGGCCGGGGCGGAAACCCCAGGAGACGCCTTCAAAGAGACGGTCCAGCGGCGGGGATAATAACCGGTGCAACACGCCGTGCAGCACGCGGTCGCGGGTGGGCAGTTCGGCGATGAGGCGCGCAGGCGGAGCCTCAGCGACGGCGGGAGCGGCGGTGCCGGGCGGAACGGTTTTGGCTGGTTTGTCCACCCGGAAGCCGTGGGCTGGCTCCGGCTGCCAGCGCCCCTGCCGCACGTCTTCCACCAGCGCCTGCAAGGCGTCCGGCCCGTCCAGCGCATGGAGAAAGGGGTCCGGCTCCGGGCGTTCGGCGGCGAGTTCCTCGCACACCTCGGCCCAGCAGGAGGGGTTGAGCAGGTTGGCGTTAAAGAACGGGCGGCAGGCGTGCAGTTGATAGGCCCCGGCGCCGAACGCCAGCCGCTGCCCCCGGCCGTCCGTGGCGGCGGCGTGCAGTTCGCTGCCCAACCGCAGCAGCGGCAGCCAGGGGGCAACCGGCCCTTGCAGATAGAGCGGGCCGACGCAGCCATTGAGAAATTCAAAGCCGGTCCCGCTCTTGCTCTGGTGCCGGCCCTCCGTGTAATGCCAGTAACACGGCAGCGTACGTAGCCCCGCCGCCGCCTCGTCCGGCCAATCGAGCTTGAGACCAAAGAGCCGCTCCACCCGCCGCGCCAGGCTGGCCATCAGGCCGGGCGCGTCCAGCAGCCAGCGCCGCTGCGGCTCCGGCGGACGGAACGCCAGGGGCGTGATGAACTCCAGGCACGCCTCGTCCACCGCGTCCGCCAGCGCCGCGGTTTCCTGCTCAAGCTGCGCCAGCGAGCGGCTCTCTGGCGCACTGGCGGACACGAGTTCAAAGTTGTTCTTCACCTCGGCCAGGTGCGCGGCCAACCGCTGACCAAACTCCGCCACCATTGCCGCCGGGCTGGTGGGGAAGATCACGTCCAAACCATAGGTGCGCCCGGCCCGGATACGCTCGCCGGTCGGTTGCTGGGGGTGGAAGAAGAACGGTTGGTCCGGCGGTGGACACTGGCGCCGGGCGGCGGACTTGAACACGCCCTCAAAAATGGCCAGCGGAAGCTCCCGGGCGAACACATTGCGCTGGCAGCGGAGTTGGACGCGCAGGCGCTGCCAGCGCAGGGCGTAAAGCGGCTCGAACATGCCGGCAGTGTGCGCGGGAGGACCGGCCCGGCCAAGCGGCAATTGCGGGTGGCCGATGGGGCGTGGGCGGTGGCCGGGTTTGAAATCCGGGCCTGTCCAGGAACCTCCCTGCGGAGCGCCGACATTCTTGTCGGCGTGGTTGGGGGAGTTGGCGCACGCCGACACAAATGTCGGCGCTCCGACGGCCGGGGTAGCTCCCCAGGAGGCGCGCACCACCCATGCCGTTGGGTATTCCCGTAGCGGCGGCTCGGCAGAGCGCCGCCAAATCGAGGAACGGCCAAAAGTGCGGCGCT
>CAINDV010000227.1 GCA_903847485.1 uncultured Verrucomicrobiota bacterium | reverse complement strand
TGATAGAGGGGGGCCGGGGAAACACGAGCGCAAGCTGCGTGCGCCCCGGCCCTACCCGACTCAGGGCGGGGCGTTAGGGTGCGGCGCTTCGTGGGTTGGCACTCACGGCTATTCACGTCCGGCCCCGTTGGGGCAGGCACCCCGCCCGCCGCGGAAGGTTCGGCAACCGAAGCGGCGGCCCCACTCACAGGTGGCAGTGTCAAGCTGCGCCTAACGCGGAGAGCAGTGCCGGACAAACACTCGCCCGGCAGCAAAAAGGGCCGGGTCTCGCGACCCGGCCCTGGTAACGAAATCGGTGCTTCCCAAAGGGACCGACTACTGCCCCATCAACATGTAGAAGGCCTGCGGATCCGCCCCCTGCGGGATGGTGATGCTAAAGGTCCCGACCGGGACCGCGTTGGTCTGAATCGGCGTCCAGACGGGTGTGCTGAGGCTCGTCGCCTTCAAAGTGACGAGGTGGCCAGCGAAGGCCGTGCTTCCGCTGAGGGTGAATCCCCCGGTGCCGGGGCCCGTGATGCCCGTGATGATCGGCCTCCGGCTGTAAACACTGTCAACCTCGGCAGCAGAGAGCGGGTAGCTGTACATCCGCACGTCATACATCTGACCGGGGAAGAAGGTGCCGATGGGACTGCCCGCCGAATTCGCCTGGTTGGCACCCAGCAGCAGGTGGCTAAGGGCGGCAAAATTCACCGGATAGTTAGTAGTGCCGATTCTCTGCGCCTGCAGCACGCCATCCACATAGACATTGCGGAGAGATAAGGGGGCTCGGCCGTCGAAAACCGCGGCCATGTGATGCCAGTTGCCGTCGTTGACGGAGTTCGAGGAGACCATACTTGAAGCCCCGTCCCCTGCGTTGGCGCGCACGGTGAAATCAGCGTTAGGCGCAAGCATTCGGGTTTGCCAACCCCACGGCGTCAGACCGCTCTTGGATACCCAAGCTCCTGCGCTGGTTCCCTTAAACCAAAAGGCGGCGGTGAACTTGTTGGCGATGCCTTCGTCGAAGGTGGTCTTGTACGCCGCATCCGTCATGGCGGTGTTCGTGATCAGCACCGCGACGGTTCCAGCACTCAGATCCAAGGACTGTCCGGTAAAACCGTCGGGCACATCAGGGCTCCAGGCAAGAGCGGCGGCATTGGCGCCCACCGCCACGCCGTCATGCGTGCCTGGGATAGTAAACCCAGAGGTATCGGCCAGGTCCGCCGCGCCCGAAACCCAACGACCAATCAAGCCCGGGCTGTGAAGATTGGCCACCTCGTTGGCGGAGAGCGGGTAGTTGTACATCCGCACGTCATACAACAGACCGGGGAAGAATGTGCTGATTGTGTCGTTCGCGGCATTGCCCTGGGTGGCACCCAGGATCAGGTGGCTCAGGTTGTTAAAAGTTACCGGATAGGGGTTGCCGGTGGTCCCCGCCTGCAACACGCCATCCACATAGAGTCGGCGGAACGAGCCCGTGCCGTCGAAAACCGCGGCAATGTGATGCCACTTGCCGTCATCAACAGAGTTCGAGGAGGTCATGCTTGAGGGAACGGTCTCCCCAAGGCCGTTGTTGCGCATGGTGAAATCCGCCTTAGGCGAAAGCGGGCGAGTCTTCCAGCCGTAGGGCGTATTACCGCTCTTGCATACCCAGGTTCCGGAAAGCGTTCCCTTAACCCAAAAGGCGGCGGTGAACCTGGTGGCGATACCTTCGTCGAAGGTATTCTGATAATTCGCATCCGTCGTGGCGGTGTTGGTGATCAGCACCGCGACGTTATTAGCGCTCAGATTCAGGGACTGCCCGGCAAATCCGGCGGGCACATCACTGCTCCAGGCAAGAGCGGTGGCATTGGCCCCCACCGCCACGCCGTTATGCGTGCCGGCGGAAGTGTAGCCGGAGGAGTCGCTCAGGCTGGCCGGGCCGGAGATCCAGTGCCCGATCAGGGCCTCAGTGGAGCCTACTCTCACCGTCGCGAGATAGACTTTGGTGGAGCCGTCCTGAGCGGTGACCGTGTAGGTCTGTGGGGTGGTGAAGTTCCTGGAGGTGCCGGAAACCGGAGCGCCCGCAGCCAACGGCGACACCGTGTAGGCGGGGGCGAGGGCCGTCAGATCCGTCCCATAGGGCACGGTCAGGACGATGTTGGTTCCGTTAATGGCGGCCGCGTTGCCCGGGAGGCCGAAGGTCAGAATGTCCCTGGCCGTGCTTGCTGGCGTCACGGTGACCGTCACGGCATAGTGATTGACGGTGGCCCCGTCGGTGACGGTGTAGGTTACCGTGTTTTGGGCGGCGAAGTTCGGTACCGGCGGGGATCCGCTGGTCTGATTGCACGTCCCGGAGGACACTGTAAAGATCGGCGCGAGGGTCGCCAAACCAGCCCCCCACGGATTCCACGGCACAGTCAGGGCGATGGTCATCGTGTTGTCGTCAATGACGCCGGCCGAGCCAGGAATACCAAAGGCCGCAATACTTGCCGGGCCGCTGAGGTTGAGCTTGCCGGTCGCCTGGTCGAAGGTCCAGATTTGGCTTCCATTTACTTGCTTCCAGACTTTGTTAACGTCGGGACCGGTGAAGCCGGTCACGCTAAAGGTAGCGCCGAAGGACTTGGTTGCGACATCCACCAGTGTCCAGGAACCGAATGGAACGGTAACAGCCGTGGTGTCAATCGTGAAACTGCCATTCAGAGTGGCGGTTCCAGAGCCAGTCATTTTGTTGTTAGAGGTATCCGTGACGACGAAGCTCAATCCGCCAGTGTTTGCGAGGACCAGCGTGCCAGCACTGACGGTGGTGTTGCCGGTGTAGGTGTTGAGGCCGGAGAGGGTCAGTAATCCCGATCCCGTCTTGGTCAGGGCACCAACGCCGGAAATCGCGCCCGACAGGATTTGGGCTGCGGAGCTGTCGTACTCGATGATTGTATTGACGTCAAGGGCGATGGTACCCGGGTAATTTCCGTTACCCAATGTTCCTGATCCGGGAGTGTTTATGAGAGACGTCCTCACACCACCGATCACCAGGTAGCCAGTGGCCACGCTGGGGTCTTTCACCAAGGTGATTGGCCCGGTGAAGGTGTTGGTACCACCGAGGCTGACAAAACTCGGAGCCGCCGTCTGGGTCCTAAACGTAACTTCCAGCGAGGTTGGGCTGCTGTCGGAGGAATCGGAGATTGCTCCCTTGAAAATCAGGGATTCACGGTCGCCATTTCCCTGGGCACCTGTGAACAAGGCAAGCGTCTTTGCGCCAGTCCCGGTGGCGGTCACCGCGCCGAACGTCATGGCGGCGTCGTTGCCATTGACTCTTAGCGACACAGTTCCGGGGTCGAGGCCTGCGAGGTTGATAGCACGGTCGGTGGCGGCGCTAGCTTGGGGCCACGCGCCCTGGAAGGTGGTGCCACTATTGAGGTCGATGGTGGCGTTGGTCCCGGTGGGCGCACCCAACGGCCCAGCCACGCCAGCGCTCGTGAAGGGGATGCCAAGCTGCAGCGTGCCGGCCTGGACGACGGTCTTGCCAGTGTAGGTGTTCACTGCGCCGAGGACCAGCGTGCCGTCGCCAGACTTGGTCATAGTGCCCGAACCGGCAATCGCCCCACCGCTGAAGGTATAGGTGCCGGATGCGGCACCCACGGTGGTGGAGCTGGGCGCCATGTTGGGCGAGTTGGTAATGGTGCCGCCCGCTATATTGTCGAAAATCACAGCGAGGCCATCGGAAAATAGCATGGGAAAACCGGCCGTCTGCCCGATCCAGTTGCGGGTGCTGGTGTCCCAGGCACCGCCGCCGGCGACGTTCCAAACGAGGGTTGATTCAAACGGGAGAACGATGACCGCCACGAGGTATTCCTTGGTGGTGACGGTATCCTGGGCCGTGACCTCGTAAGTCACCGAACTGGTGGTGCTTAAGGCTGGAGTAGGGACGCCGCCGTTTGGCTGATTGCACGTGGCGCCAGCGGACAGCGTGTAGGTGGGCTTGAGGGCCGCCACCTGCCCAGGAGTGGTGCCAAACGGCACGTACCAGGTGATGTACTGCGCACTCTGGCCAATAACGGCACCGGGGCCGAAGGCCGTGATGTCACAGGCCGTGCTCGGCGGCATAACGTCAGCGAAGAGCTGTACATTGTCTAAGTGGGCCTGGCCTCCGGAGGCTCCCACGGCCCATCCCACGCGAATCGTCAGCGATTTGCCAACGGAACTCGCAAGACTGGCGTCACCATACGTCTTGGTGGATTTAGTCCAGGCACCGTCCGGAGTACTGGTAGCGGAATCGGGCGTGAGGATGACTCCGTCGGCCAACAAGTCGAGAACCTTGCCGCTAAGATCATCTGTGAAGGACGCCGAAAGGGTATAAGTTTCCCCGCTCACCACCGTAGTCAGAGGCGCGGCGGATTGGATCGCTGCACCATAGGGATTGCCCCAATCACTGCCGTTGCCCGAGTAATAGTAGCTCCCGTATGGGGTAGTGTTCATACGGTCGATAGTACCAGAACCCTTCGGCCAAGCGTAAGGAGGCGCCCAACCCCCATTCGGGGGCGTCCCCGTCGCAGGAGCGTTGACCCACCCGGGAATATCGACCTGAAGGCCT
>CAINDV010000226.1 GCA_903847485.1 uncultured Verrucomicrobiota bacterium | reverse complement strand
GCAGGAATCAGGTAATTGCGCTTGTATAACTCGCTCATAATCAATGTGTGTAAGTTCCTCAAAATCACTTTTGCGCTCGTATCGGCATGGAGTTCCTTGGTGGGCCGCGCGAGTTGCGCGTGAAAAGGCTCCCCCAGTTGTTCCGCCGGCAGGAGCTTGAGGCGGCGGCGGCGCAGGACGCCTTCCAGCCCCGGTTCGAGGCGGCGAAAGGCCTCGGGGGCCAGGTGGGTGAGCCACCGGGCGCCGCAGTCGGCGTCGAACAGCAGGTTTTGTGTGCGATCCGCGGGCGGTTTAAGGTGACGCCTAGGCTAGGTTAAGCAATTGATGCTCGGTAATATGCGAAACAGCATTCGAGGCAAGCGGCAAGTTGGACTTTTTGCACTTATATCAGAGCCATCCCATAGGAATCTGCCCACTCACCACCACGAATCAGCGTTTTAATTGGCTTTTTGCGCCATGCGGAAACCGCCACAAGCAAAACTAAGCGAAATTGCAGAACAACACTCTCGCAACATACAGTGCGTCAATGTATTGCTATGGGATGGCTATGCACTTATATCTTATAAGCCGTGCCTTGGTAAAGCTGCGGATCCACAAACGTCTCCACCAGGGCAAGGGGATGACTCCAACGCTGCTGCCAGTCGGCGGAAAGCCGGGCCAGCATCAGCTTCATGAACCGGCTGAGAAGATTGGGCGAGTGACACTCTGACAACACCAGCAGGCGCGCATTATTCGCCAGCAGCGAGCGGCGTCGGCGGCCTTATTCGGGGGTCCAGCCGATGAACGCATCGCACGCCTTGAGGTGAAAGGCCGCCCCGCTCCAAGTTGCCACGGCCAGCCACTGGCCCAGGTAAGTGGCAACGTAACGCAGGTGCTCACCCACCAGCGTGGCATCATGCAGGTAGTGGTGGTCGCGGAGGAGTTGATCCAGCCGGGCGGTGTCTTCCGGTGTGGACACCACCCGCACCTGCAAGTGCTCGAGAATCTGCTGCTCATCGGCTGAAAGACACGGACGTTTTGCTTTGGCCATGCCCGGAGCCTAAAAAAGTTCTGGTGGGATTTTCTGCAAAAACGGTTATCTCCCTCAACCTCAATGCCGTGTGGGAGTCAAGGGACGCGTCCTAATCCCACCGCGAGTCTCCCAGTCGTCGGTGGCATGCCTCACCCCCGACGGTCTTCAACCAGCAATTCTCACGATGGCCCGGTCAAACTCCGCCGGGTTAAGGCACCCGGCCTACACCCCCACAAAACCGCCTTCTTGTAGGCCGGGCACCCTCACCCGGCGTGCCGATCTGCTCTGTGCTGAGAATAGCTGGTCTTTAACTCGATCTGACTACCAACGCCTTCTCCCGCCACCGGCACCCACTCATCACGTAGAACCGCTCGCCTGCGAAGACGACTGGCTTCACCGGCTCCCTGCCGTCGTCGCTCTTTCGCCCCCGCAAGTAAGAATCGCCGGACTTGAGTTGGAGATAGAGCTTCGCCGGTGGCCTCGTCCGCGTTATCGTTGAACTCCCGACTGATCTGCCCGGCCAATGCCGCGGTGGCAATCACCTCGCCGACCAACCCACGCTGGACTTGTCCATTAACTGTTACCGATGCCGGCTTACTGGCGAACGCGATAGAATTTCTGCACCGAAAGAACCGGGGGCGTATACGGACTAGATGGCTGGCTGACGATATCGACCCAATCCGGCGGGTCCAGGATACTCGCCTCCTGCAACGTGCCAGGACCACTCCAACTGATCGTCACCAAGCCTTTGTCCTGGGAAATACCGAGGGCTGGCCCCGGCACAACCAACAGCATGGGAGCGGAAACGGTCGCCATCCCGAGGTTGTCGGTGGCTTTGGCAGAGACGCAATACGTGCCCGGCGGCAGGTTGGGCACGGTCAAGCTATACGGAGGTGTCGTGGCATCCCCTAACTTGGTCAGGTTGGCAAAGAACTCCACCAAGGCAATCGTGCCGTCCGGATCCACCGCCGAACTGACGAAGGTGATATCATTGCGGGCGCCAATCAAGGGAGGGGCAACCGTTACTTCTGGCGGTTCCGGCAGGCGATTGGCTGCGAGCGCGAGGTCGAAGCTAAGATCGTCGCTGACAGTGGTGCTTTGGTGGATTTCGACCGCTACGACGTTAATGCCGTTAAGGAGCTTGGTCGTGGTAACCGGGACGGTGGCGGTTATGATCGCGTTGCCGTCGTCCGGCGCATCCATCAGCGCCTTCGTGTCAAACGTCATGGGATCATTCGGCAGGTTGTTTCGAAAGACTTCGACGCCGTTCAAATAAACCACCCCGCCATCGTCGCGCTTGAGTAGGAAGGTCAAGTATTCAATAAGGGAAACATCCTCCACCAAGAAACTGGTGCGGAAATAGGTGGTTATGAACCTATCTTTGGCCGGGCCGCCTTCAATGACCGTGGCTTCGTCGCCGTCGCCGAATCCTAACTGAGCCGGGCCGGAGCGCCAATTCCGGTCGTCATAACCTGGCTCGCGCCAAGCATTGCCTAAGTCGAGGCCGCGGTCGAAATACTTCCAATCGGCCCCCCAAGGAATTAGTGGGATTTTGTTCAAGTTGATCTCATACGCCTGGCCGCCCACTGGGTTCGCATTGCCGGCATCATCCATTTGGTACTGGGTCACGGTTAGACCATAAAGGGCCGGACTCTTCGGCGGCGGCCGGTTGACGAGCCGGAAATCCAACCCCAACGGGTGCCACTCTTCAGGCTCTAACATCAAGTTTTCAAGCGTAGCCTCCGTGGTGAACAGTCGGAGGGTTTCCTTGCCGACGACCTCAAATCCCTTGCCCTGGCGGCCACCCCGATCCCATTTGGCAAAGAGTTCGGGACCGAGGTTGATGTCAATGGTGCCAAACTGGAACAGGGAGTCCTGGTTGCGCTTATTGGCGAGTTTGAAACCCAGTTTGACTAGGGCTTGCTTCTTAGGCTCGACGTTCCGGACAATCACCGATTCCGCTTCGGATCCCGCTTGAAGACCTGGCACCGCGTCCACCACAGTAAGATTTTTCCAGACGATGTTATTGTTGTTCTTGGTATTAACCCAAACATCCGGTCCCTCGGGGGAGGTCATGCCAAAGGGTGCCACCGGAGCGGTCTCGATGCGCGCCAACAAACAGATATGGCCCCTGTCCGCACCGAAGCAGGCGTAGTCGTTTGGCTTGGGGGCCATCCAAGGCACTTCAATGATGGTCTCGGCACCGGGAGCGAGATTGTTAATCATCAGCGGACTGCCGGTGGGGATTTGATCGCCAAACTTGGTGGCCGCACAGCCAGCCATGGCAGTGATGTAATTCACCCAGTGCGTTGGCCAGACCAATCCGGTGCCCGCCTTGGCCCAATACACTTTCAGTTCCCCGCTGGCGGCCTGACAACCGCGATTGCGTACGCGCACATAGACATAGTTGGGGGCGATCAGGGAGTACTCCGGGTTTTGATGGACGCCCTGATTCGCGGCCAGCAGACCATCCGCCGCGTTGCGCACATAGATATCCTCACTGACGTACATTGGCCCCGCATCGGGATTAGGCTCCAGCCCGACATCCAGCGGGGTGTCTCTCATATACAGATCGGTGGCGGGCACCGTCATCTGCCAGCCGACGTCTCGCATGAGCGCCAAGGTAAGACAAAGATCACGATCCGGCCCGGTATAAACCGGCTCCATCAACTCATTGGGTGACAGCGCTGTGCTGAAATGAGAAACCGACGAACCCGGTTGCGCCGGATTGGGACCGTGCATGCGCACATGCCCTCCTGGAAAACCGGCGCTCAGCGGAATGGTGCCCGCCTCCGTTAGTGTATTAACACCCAGCCAATGCAAATTCGGATCGGCAATGCTCGCCGTGATGCGCTGGCCGTCGGTCATGGCCGGATAAACCGCCGTGGCCGCGCCGTGGTTCTCCAAGTTGAGCATGAAGGTGTCATTGCGCGTCATGAATTTCGCGCCGCTGGTGAGGTTGACGAAGGTTAGAAAACCCAAGCCGTGACCAAACTCATGCAGCAGCACCGTCGCCAAATCAATGGCTCCGGGCGGTGGTTTGGCATCCAGCCCATAATACCAACTCGTGCTCGGCATGCATCCGGCATTGCCGAGGTTACTGTTGAATTGGGCGCGAATGTCGGCTTGCGTTGGATCCAAGTCCACACCGCGGATCGCGTTGGCGAGGGCTTGGGCATACCAAGTGTTGGCCACCGGCGCCGGATACGGCGGCGTATTGGCAAAGTCGCGATGAGCCGTCTGCGCACCGGCAGAACCTAGGACGGCGCCCGTTGCGGTGCAAGGCAGCGGATCGAAGCTGGAATCCACCACGATAGTCACCGTGCTGTTAAGATAGCTGCCCCAAACATTCGCGGCGTACTGGAACGTATTCAGCCGTGCCTGTCCAACCGTCGTGGCCGGATTTCCTCCCGTCGGCACCCAAGGCGTAGGATCGTTAAAACCCTCGCCCGCGCCATCTAAGTTGTTGATGATAATCGTGGCAGCGGCAAAGGCCGGCTGGGTGATCCAGCCCGCCGCTGCAGCCAGGAAACTAAGCGCCACTTTCCGCATCGTCGTAGGGTTGATTAAAAGCATAATATAACATCCTTCCTTTTAGGGTTTGCCTTCCGTTCTGTCGGGAACCACTGCATGGGCAGCCGGAGCCGCGAGCGCTGATTCGCAGGTGGAGGACAACTGCCCGTTGGCATCCACCGCGATCGTCATGGCGTGTTGGAAACGCCCGCGGAGATTTACCAACAAGCCACCCCGCTGAACAGGGCTGGCCGTCTCTTCCAGGCCTGCAGATGACGTACTAAAGGCGTCAAACTTACCCAGTTCGTCCATGACTTCTCGCGGGGGTTGGCCGAACCAGCCGGTCTTGGGATCAAGGTAGGCGATATTGCCAGCCAACGCTGGCGGTGCTGCTGGCGGTAAGGCCACCGCTCCCGCGCCTGGCGTGGGAAGCGAAGGCTGCACCGAGGCACCCGCACCCACAGTGTCAGGCCGTGGGACAAGGCCGCGCTTAGTTTGTGCGAGGGCGGTGGGCTGGCCGGTAGGGGCGGCCCGCTGCCTTGTCATGCCGAGTATGGCCTTGCCCATCCCGGCCGTGGCCAGAAACGCCGCGACCAAGGCGCAAGCCAGATACAGCGGCCGCTTGAGTGTCGCGCTGAAGAACGAACATATCTTTGATTTCATAACAGTCTATTTCCAGTTTCAGTACATATTTCCGACGCTTGCCCAGTTGAAGACTGACACAGTTCTGCGAAAGAGTGCCACGTTGCCAACGACATGGTAAGCAAGCTTCATTGAGCATAGTGTCTGATCTGCTATCTGTCAAAAAGAAAAATGGAAGAGCAAAGGGCGAAGGGGTCCAGAGCTGCATCAAGCTCGGTCTGAGCAATGCTGGCGGGGCGTTGGGGCGGTTTTTGCGGTGAATTCATGAGCGGCTAAGCCGTAACCATTCAATAGAGTTCCAACGCAAAGGCGCAAAGACATAGCGCGGCGGAGCCGCAACCAAAGTGGCGCCACGCCGGGTGTTGGGGTAAAAGTTCGGACTATGAACGATCAAACTGCGCCCACTGGCACCGGCGTCCCGCCGGTTTTTCAAAACCGATTTGAGATGCGATTACCGGCGTTTTGTCCGGCTTTGACCGACTGCGTCTGCGCGGCACGTTGCGGCATCTCTTCCAACCGACCGTCATGGAAGCCTACCTCAACGCCTGCCATGTGCTGATCAAGGACTTCAAACACTTCGCCACGGGGCTGACCGCCCGCATCAAAGCCGCCGCCTATGCCAGCGCCCAACAAGCCGGCCGCCCCTTCCGCTTTCTGCCCAGCAGCCAGCTCAGCAAGGAAGACCTCGCCCGCCAGATCGCCCACGCCGACGGCGTCACGACCGGCCTCATCGCCATCTTCAGCGCGACGGAAAATTGCCTCTCCTACTCCGTGCGCGGCCACCGCCAGACCAAACACATCCACCTGGTGCTGGAACCCCGCCGTTGCACGCCCCTCTACCACTACTTCCTCCACGCCGAACTGGGCCTCTGTCATGTCCGCGTGCAAACCTGGTTTCCCTTCACCGTGGATCTCTGTCTCAACGGCCGCGACCGCCTGGCCCGGCAGATGGACCGAGCCGGGATTGCCTACCGCCAGCGCGACAACTGTTTCGTCTGGGTGCAAGACGTCCTCCGCGCCCAAGCCCTGCTGGACGAACAATTGCGCACCGACTGGCCGGACGTGCTGGGCCGCCTCCTCGACCAAGACCATCCGCTACACGCGGAAATCTGCCGGCCCATTGGCCAGACCTATTACTGGACGGCCAGCGCCAGCGAGTATGCCACCGACCTCTTGTTCCGCGACGCGCCGAGCCTGGCCGCGCTCTATCCCCGGCTGGTCCAGCACGGCCTGCGCACCTTTGCCAGCCCCGACGTGATGCGCTTCCTGGGCCGCAAGACTCCGACGCAAAGCGGGTGCGTGGACCCGCGCTTCACCGGCGAAGTCATCAGCGACCTCAAACACCGGCCCGAAGGCATCCGCGTCAAACACTCCGTCAACGGCAACTCGGTCAAGATGTATGACAAGGAAGGCGGCGTCCTGCGCATCGAAACCACGATCAACAAAACTGAGGAGTTCAAAGTCTATCGCGCCAAACAAGGCGACCCCGGCGGGGAAAAGACCTGGCGACCGTTGCAACGCAGCGTGGGCGAGTTGTGGCGGCGGGCGGAAGTCTCGGCGGCGGCCAACCGGCGCTACCTCGAAGCGCTGGCCAGTGTGACGCTCAAAACCCCGGTCGGCCAAGCCTGCGCTGGCGTCTGCCGGGCCGTGGTCAAAGACGGTCGGCGCCAGCGCGCGCTCAACCCGTGGAGCGAGCCCGACGCGGCCCTGCTGGCGGCGATCAGCCGGGGCGAATACACGCTCAACGGGCTGCGCAACCGCGACCTGCGCCGGCACCGCTGGCCCCAAGTCGGGACGGCCAAAGAAGAGCGGCGGCGTGCCGGCGTGGTCACGCGGCAGTTGCGGCTGCTGCGAGCGCATGGCTTGCTGCGCAAAGTCAGCGGCACGCACCGCTACGTGGTGAGCGCGGGCGGCCGCAAAACCATCACCGCCCTGCTGGCCGTGCGCCAGGCGGATGTCGAACAACTCACCGTCCTGGCGGCGTGAAAAAATCTTCTCAGAAAGGAGCGATGTCATGAGATAGCACTGCAAAGCGAAATCATGTCCGGCACACTTCGCTGGTTGGTCACTATTTGGTGAGGACTGTAGAAGCCAATTTTGGTTGCGTTTCCCTTGGCGTCTTTGCGCCTTTGCGCCTTTGCGCTAATTCCGAACTGAACCCAAATTCCGAAGTAGGAAAAGACTGGCGTTGCGCAAAGGGTTGTGGGTATGGGAGCAGATGCCTGAAACACCTGATCCTACCCCGCACAAAAACCCGCGCACCGAAATCACCTCGCTCTTCGGCGAAAACAAGTTGGTG
>CAINDV010000225.1 GCA_903847485.1 uncultured Verrucomicrobiota bacterium | reverse complement strand
CGGGCCTTCTCGATGACCATCGGGTTGCCCGACGCAATCGCCTTCACTTCCGCGTAGGTGAGCGCCGTGCCGTCCACGTCCTCGATGCGGCGCAAGTCGCTCTCGCCCGTCATGACCTGCCCGATGAACTTGGCCTTCGTCTCCAACGTTTGCCACATGTAGGCCTCAAAACTTTGCTCGGTGACGTAACGGTAGATCTGGACCTCGGGGTTCGAGTTGCCCTGGCGCAGGATGCGGCCTTCGCGCTGTTCGACATCGGCCGGGCGCCACGGGGCGTCGAGGTGATGGAGCGCAATCAGGCGCTCCTGGACGTTGGCGCCGGTGCCCATCTTTTGCGTGCTGCCAAAGAGGATGCGGACCTTCCCGGCGCGCACGTCGCGGAAGAGTTGCAGCTTGGCGGCGTCCCCATCGTGATCTTGAATGAACTGCACCTCCGCCGCCGGAACGCCGCGTGCCAGCAACTTGTCGCGCATGTCTTCATAGACCGAAAAGCCATGCCCGCCGGTCGGCACGGAAAGGTCACAGAACACCAGTTGGGCCGACCGCTCCGCCGCCGTGGAACGCCAGATACGCTCAATCTGAGCCACGGCCTGGTTGACCTTGCTATCAGGGTGGTCAGGCAGACGGGGATCATGGAGGCGGAGGTCGAGCGCGGCTTTGCGACCATCGGTCGTGACCAGCAGCATGTTATCCTCCCGCGGATCAATGCGCCCGTGGTGATTCGCTTAAGCGCGGCGGGGTTGCCGGCGGCGTAACCATAGCTGCACTCAACGATTTCGCGGGTCACGTCCTTATCGCAATCGCCCCACTGCCTGAAGACCAACGATATCCCGGTCGCTGGGTCGGTCACGGTTTCAAAGGCACTGAGCACGCGGCGCACGCCGGGGCCGGGTGCGATTGGCGCACTCGCAAAGAAGATCGCACCTGCACCTGGGGCCACGGCAAAGCCTCCAAGCGCCTCGTCATTCGTGGGCAGGTTGGGCATGGTGAAGTAATCGAACCCGGCGAGGTTGGGAACCCGGCCTTCGCGCAAAACTTCGGTGCCGTTGATGTTCAGAGCCAGCTTCACGGAGTTGTCTTTCTTCAACTGCGTGTCATAGCCAGTGCCCATGATGAGGGAGCGCCCGTTGACTGGCCAATTTGCATCGGAGCAAGCGCCGGCCAAGTCGGCCAAGTCGTCACTGTTCAGCGCGGCGGCAGCGCGTATCAGGGCGGCGGGGCCAAAGTTGGCGGCGGTGACGCATGAAAGAACGTCCTGAAGAACTTGAAACGCCAAGTTCTCGGCGGCGAGCCGGGCCAAGACTTGCGTGTTCAGGTAGGGCTGGCGGGCAAGTTCCTGGCTCGAATAGTCGAGGGGCTGATACTTGCGCTTATTGATGGTGATCGTCTTGGCGTTCGTGGCCGTCGCCTGGCCGAAAGTGTAGCCGTCGGTCGTGGTGAAGTCATAGCTACTGTTTGCGGCGGTGGGGAGGGGATAGAACGGCACTTTGATTTCGTCGGTGCCTTCAAGCGGGACGTTCTGGAACACTGTCGAGAAAGCGCGGAGTGGAGCGCAGAGTCTCGCGAACTCGCGCACGATTTCTTGGCGGACGGAAACTCGCTGTAGGCCGGCGTCAATCGCGTTGGTGGTAGCTGCGGCGTTTTGTGGGGTGTGGGTATTCATAATGTTTTCGGGGTTGAATGTTGGTGACTCGGATTGTTGCTGTTCGTCTGCTGCCTGCTGCGCAAGTTTGGCCTTCATGGCCTTGTTGGCGGCGTCAAAAGCCTTTACGGCCTGCGGCGGCATTTCATTGATTACGTTGGGGCTGTGCGGATTCATTTACCGGACGGCTCGAAAGTTACGGGCAGGTGCGCAAAGAGCGTCTTCGGACTGGCTCCCGACTTCGGGTAGAACTCGTGGCTAGATTTCAAAACGTGATCGGCCAACTTCCGAATGGCCAACACGGCGTCACTTG
>CAINDV010000224.1 GCA_903847485.1 uncultured Verrucomicrobiota bacterium | reverse complement strand
ACTCGCCAAAGCTCATCTCGCCGGGCCGGGGGCCGGCGCTCCGCCGCGAGGAGTTTCCCCGGAAAGCCAGAGACAGGCGCGACGCCTGTCCTACGGCTGGGAGGCGCGGCCATGACGCTGCTTCCAATTGTCGAACGGGAACTCCGCGTGGCGTCGCGGTCGCGGAGTGCCTTTTGGATTCGCGTGGTGGCGGCGCTGGTGGCGGTCTTGATTGCCAGCGGCTTCCTGCTGTTTAGCGCGGTTGGTTTCGTTTCGCCAGCGCAACTTGGCCAGGCGTTGTTCTCCGTGCTGTCATGGCTGATATTCCTGCCGCTGGGGCTGGCGGGCATGTTTTTCACCGCCGACTGCCTGAGCGGCGAAAAGCGCGAGGGCACGCTGGGCCTGCTGTTCCTGACCGACTTGCGCGGGGTGGACGTGGTGCTGGGCAAGCTGGCGGCTGGTTCGGTGCGGGCGGTGTTCGGGTTGCTGGCGACGTTTCCCATCCTCGCGCTGCCGCTGGTGATGGGCGGGGTGACGGGCGGAGAGTTCTGGCGGACGGTGCTGGCGCTGGTGAACGCGCTGATGTTCTCGCTGGCGGCGGGGATGTTCGTGTCGTCGCTGTCGCGGGAAGCGCGGCGGGCGCAGAGCGTGACCTTAGTGCTGGTGTTCCTGATGAACATAATGCCGCTGGTGCTGGACGCGATCCTGGCGACCCGGCGGGGCGTGTCGGCGATGGAAGTCTTCAGCGAATTCAGCCCGACCTTCGCGTTTTACTCAGCGCGCAACTCAGCGTGGTCCGCGTCGCTGTTCTGGACGGCGCTGGGCCTCAGCCTGACGGGGACGCTGGTGCTGCTGGGGCTGAGTTGCGTGATACTTCCGCGAAGCTGGCAGGAGCGCTCCCGGCTCAACGCAGGGGTGAGCCGGAGCTGGGTTTATCGGGTGAAATACGGCGACGAAGCCTGGCGGGCGCGGCAGCGGGAGAAGCTCTTGCCAGTCAACCCAGTGCTGTGGCTGTGCCGGCGGCCGCGCTGGCAGGGCTTTTTGTTGCGGGTCGGGTTGGGAGTGTTGCTGATGGGCGGCACCGCGGCGGTGCTGATTGGGATGCGGGTCGTCGGCGGGTCGTCTAGCTCCGGCTTTAAGGAAGGCGTTTCGGTGGTGACGATGGTGGTGTTGACGGTGGCGGGCTGGGTTCTGACTTTGTGGGTGGCGTGGGAGGCCCCGCGCTTCTTCCACGAAGCGCGGCGCAACGGCGCACTGGAATTGATGCTGGCCACGCCGCTGCCAGCGCGGGAAATTGTCCGCGGCCACTGGCAGGCGCTGACAGGTCGGTTCGCCGGCCCGGCGCTGCTCCTGGCGGCGCTCCAGGTGGTGCTGGCGCTGGCCCAAACGGGGTTGTTTCCGGGCGAAGCTCTGGCGGCGAGCAGTATGTACGGGATCGGGTTGGGACCGTTGGGCGGTTCATTGGCGGCAGTGACGCGCCTGGCGGACCTGGTGGCGTTGGCCTGGGTGGGGACATGGCTGGGGCTAACAATGCGGAACGCAAGTTTTGCGACGGCCTTGAGCCTCCTGCTGGTGCATGTGGCGCCGTGGTTCGCCTCAATGTTTGTGACGCCATTCATGTTCCTGCCGTTGATGCTGATGGCTGGAGACGAGTCGCCATTTTCCGGCGCGATATTCTGGCTTCCAGCGCTGGTAGGTGGGATGTTGTGGTTGCTGAAAGACTGGCTGTTCTTCCGGTGGGCGCGGCGGCGGTTGGAGAAGGATTTGCGCCAGCGGGCGGCGGTGGGGTGATTTGAAGGCCGAATAATGACTGGCGAGTGACGGGTTCTCAGCGGGGCTGAGCGCCCGGCGGGGCCGCGAACGGCTCGCGGCGAGCCGGCCGAATCTTTGAGGGGCGGACGGTATTTGTCCGACCGGGGGTCGGATCGATCGGGGGGCAATTATGTT
>CAINDV010000223.1 GCA_903847485.1 uncultured Verrucomicrobiota bacterium | reverse complement strand
TCCTGCGGCAGATCCGGTTTGGTGGTGCAAGGCACCATGCCATAGCGGTATGACCCTTTGGGCGCTTCGGGATTGTTGTCGATCACATTCCAATAATTCCGAAAGATATCGCAGGCCAATGGATCATCATCCAACGGTGCCCACGCATTGAGAACAAACATGGTATCCCACTGCAACTGGCACTTGGCGTAGGACGTGTCGCCTGCTCCGGAAATCGAAAAGAACCGGTATGGCAGCCCGGGAAGTGCCGGTTCCCAGAGTTTATCAAACGTGCAATCGCTATATAGATCATGCACCAGTTTGGTGAGTTCCGGGTTTTCCGTGGATACCTGTTTTGGCAGGTTCTCCCTGGCGTGCTGTATACTCTTTTCAGCAAGCGTGTAACGCCGTGTTTGCTCTTCCTTGTCCGGCGCGGCATCCGTTCTGACGGGCCAGGCAGCCGCCACCGCCAACCATGCCGCAACCGCGAGCAAGGAGCCGTTTCGAATGAGTTTCTTTTTCTGGAAGGTTCTTGTCATATTCATGTGTCTCCTATGGTGAAGATATTTATTTCGTTTTCCGTGTTGAGGCAAGCGGCCACACCTTCATGGTAAGCGTTCCCTGGCAAATGCCAGGAAATTGATTTTCCGGTGAAGGCCGTTGAAAGAGCCGGCGGCCGGACCGGAGGTCGGCGATGGTGGTGAGATGTTGTTTCATGGTAGTTTCAATGTGATCAGTCAGACTTCGATGAGTGCGGACCGAGAAGTCTGACTTCGTGCAAACACAAGCCATAGCGCCCGCCTGGCGGATTAAGATTCGTGTAATTCTCATAATTTTGTTGTTTACTCGCGGGCATCACGTATCTCCTGACTGGGGCCAATGTCTATTGTTTCTGTGTTTCATTATTCCCATTGGGAAAAGTCAGCGGATAGGTCTTCCCGGGCGGCCCCAAACCGGTCATCAGCGTCTTGCCACCGCTGAGCACCGTGACTTTCTGCTGATCGCCGGCGCGCTCCACCACCAAATCCCAAGACTGGCCGAACGCCCGCAGGTCACGCAGCGCCATCCGCGACCAGGCCTTGGGCAGCCACGGCGTGCATTCAAAAGAGTCGAGACCGGTGGTCACGATGCCGAACATGCCCTCGGTGAATACACGCGGATAGAGAGAACCGGGGCAGAGCATGTCAATGGCGTCTTCATCCGGGTAAGGTCCCTTGGCTCCGAATATCTGGGCCTGAACTACGCGCCGTGTCAAGTCTAGCCCCTCCTCGGTTCGGCCGGCTTTGAACAACACCCGCAGAGCGTAGTAGGTCTCACGACCCCATTCCGTTGGACGGGTGGACTCTGCCAGGATATCGGCACCCGCCTGCCGTTGGGGCCAGAGCTTGTCTGACATCAGCGCGGCCACGGTGGCCTCCTGCCTTTCGATAATGCCCATCGCCAGCGGCAGCAATATCCATCCACGCAGCGTGGTGTTTCCCGTGTAGTAGCGGTAAGTCTTGAAGCCCTCCACCTCCGCACCGAAATAAGATTCAACCCGAATTCCGAAGTCGAAACTAGACGTCGCGCCGCGTTCGGGGGAGCACACGCCTCCGGCGTGTGGTTTTCGGCGTCG
>CAINDV010000222.1 GCA_903847485.1 uncultured Verrucomicrobiota bacterium | reverse complement strand
TCATTTCTTGAAAACTGGCCTCCTCCGAATGATTCAGAAAAACGCGAAAGCCGGGCTTTGTTTCTGCATAAAACCGTCCCGTTCCCTACACTTTTACAAGCGGCTGCCCTTTACGAATGCTTCCGGAACAGGCGTAAACTCAATAATTTCCGTCCCGCAATCCCGAGCTCAATGGTCGGCCTTCATAAACGCCAATGGTGGCGGGCTTATTTAACCGGACAGCAGTGATTTGATTTCCAAAGTCAGAGACCGGCGCGACGCCGGTCCTACGGCGCGGCTTGCCGTTTCCGCCGGGCGGGACCGAAGGGGCTGGGGATCAATTTCACTTCCTGAAACTTGCGTTTCCCCCCGGCGGTTGACGACGCGCCGTTTTCCTCGGCAATGGCACGTTCCATAAATTCCACCTGGCTGCGGTGGGCCGGTTCGCCTGGCCCCGGTGCCTGGCGATGGTATTCGCCGTCGGGTTGGAGCCGGCGGGCCTTGGTGTTGTCGGCCAGCGGCACGGCGAGCATTTCGGAAATGATCCGCTCGCGCAGACGGCCGTCTTCGATGGGGAAATTCACCTCGATGCGGCGAAGCAGGTTGCGCGGCATCCAATCGGCACTGCCCAGCCAGACTTCCGGCTGACAGGCATTTTCGTAGTAGAAGATGCGGCTGTGCTCCAGGAAGCGGTCCACGATGCTGCGCACGGTGATGTTCTCGCTTACGCCCGGCACGCCGGGCCGCAGGCAGCAGATGCCGCGGACGATGAGGTCTATTTTCACCCCGGCTTGCGAGGCGAGGTAGAGCGCCTCGATGACTTCGCGTGCCACCAGCGAGTTCATCTTGGCGATAATGCGGGCGGGCAAACCGCGCCGGGCGTGCTCCGTCTCGCGGTGGATGAGCGCCAAGGTGCGGTCGAACATCTCGAACGGCGCGACAATCAGCTTCTTCAGTCCTTGGAACTGGCAGATGCCGGTGAGCAGGTTGAAGAGCGCGGTGGTGTCTTCGCCGAACTCTGGCCGGCAGGTGAGCAGGCCGATGTCGGTGTAAAGGCGGGCGGTAGTGGCGTTGTAGTTGCCGGTGGCCAGGTGGACGTAGCGTTGGATGGCGTCGCGCTCATTGCGAACGACGAGCGTCATCTTGGCGTGAATCTTGAAGCCGACCAGGCCATAGACGACGTGGACGCCGGCTTCCTCCAAGGCGCGCGCCCACTGGATGTTATTCGCTTCGTCGAAGCGGGCGCGCAATTCCACAACGGCGGTGACTTGCTTGCCGTTTTTCACCGCGTTCATCAGCGCGCCGATGATGCGGCGGTCACCGCCGGTGCGGTAAAGGGTTTGCTTGATGGCCAGCACGTCGGGGTCGGCGGCGGCTTGTTCGAGGAACTCCACCACGCTGTCGAAATGGTCGAAAGGGTGATGCAGCAAGATGTCCCGCTGGCGGATGGCCGCGAACAGATCCAGCTTGCCGCGCAGGCTCCGGGCGGTGGGGGCCACGAACGGCTGGTCGCGCAATTCCGGCGAATGGTCGCCCTGATAGAGCATCATCAGGCGCGTCGGGTTGAGCGGCCCGTCAATGCGGTGGAGATCGTCGGCGCTCAGCTTGAGCGTTTCCAGCAGGTGCTGGGTGATGTCCGGCGGACAACCGTGGTCCACTTCGAGGCGGACCACATCGCCTTTGCGGCGGTTGAGCAGTTCGTTTTCCACGGCCTTGAGCAGGTTGGAAATTTCCTCTTCGTCAATGTAAAGCTCGCTATTCCGGGTGACGCGGAAAGGCCACCAGCCCAGGATGCGCGTGCCGGGGAAGAGGTCCAGCAGGTGATGACCGATGAGTTGGCCGAGATAGACGTAGTCGCGCCGGTCGTCGGCGCGGGGGATTTGGACCAGGCGCGGTAGTTTGGCGGGCAGTTGCACCACGGCCAGGTACGGCTGCGTGACGCTGTTCTTCTCCATCTCCAGCCGCACGATAATGTTGAGCGACTTGTTTAGCAGCAGCGGAAAAGGATGCGCCGAGTCAATCGCCAGCGGCGTCAGCACGGGGCTGACCTTGGTGCGGTAGTAATCCTTCAGCCAGGCCAGGTCGTCCGGCTCCAGCGCCGCCATCGGCAGAATGCGGATGCCCGCCTCCGTCAGTGCCGGCAGCAGTTCCTCCCGCCAGCAACGGTATTGCTCGTCCACCATGCGGCGGACACGCCGGACGATGGCGGAAAACGTCTCGGTGGCCGTGCGCCCGTCCACGCTGCGCTCGACGACCTCGCTCTCGACCTGTTGCTTGACGCCAGCGACGCGGACCTCGAAGAACTCGTCGAGGTTGGAGTCAACAATCACGAAGAACTTGAGCCGCTCGAGCAGCGGATTGGCAGGATCGCGCGCCTCGTCGAGGACGCGCTGGTTGAACTCCAGCCAGCTCAACTCGCGGTTGAGGAAGTGGGCCGGGCGGAACGATTTATCGCATTGTTTGGCTCCCATACGGGACGCCGAACATAGTGCCGCCGCGGGGGATTGGGAAGCGTGGGCTTTTGAAGCTGGAATTCGTGACGGCGGGCGGTACTCTGTGCGTCCAGTTATGCAACCCAGGTTTGACACCATCGAAGCCGTCGCCGCCGACCTCCGCCGAGGCCGGATGGTCATCATGGTGGATGACGAGGATCGCGAGAACGAGGGCGACCTTATCATGGCCGCGCAGTTCGTCACGCCAGCGGCGGTGAATTTCATGGCCAAGCACGGCCGCGGCCTGATTTGTGTGCCGACGACGGATGAGCGCCTCCAGCAACTCGGCGTCGGACGCATGGTCAAAGAGAACCGCGAGAGCTTCAGAACCGACTTCCAGGTCAGTGTGGACGCCGCTAGCGGCATCACCACCGGCATCAGCGCCGCTGACCGTGCCACCACGATCCGTGTCCTGGCCAACCCGACGGCAGTGCCGGAGGATTTGGTGGCACCGGGGCATATCTTTCCGTTGCGGGCGCGGACAGGCGGCGTGCTGCAACGCGCCGGGCACACGGAAGCGGCGGTGGATTTGGCGCGGCTCTCCGGCTGCCGGCCGGTGGGCGTGATCTGCGAAATCCTTAACGACGATGGCACGATGGCGCGGCTGCCGGAGCTGCGGAAGTTCGCCCGCAAACACCGCCTCAAGCTCTGCACCATTGCGGACCTGATTGAGCATCGTCGGACGCGGGAGAAGTTGGTGGAACGTGTAGAGGTGGTGAAGATGCCCACGGAATTCGGCGACTTTGATCTTTATCTCTACCGGTCGCGGCTCGATGGTCAGCATCACCTGGCGCTGGTGTGCGGTGAGGTCGCTGGCCGGGAAAAGGTGCTGGTGCGCGTCCACAGCGAATGTCTGACGGGCGATGTCTTCGGTTCGCGGCGGTGCGACTGCGGACCGCAATTACACCAGGCTCTGCGGTTGGTGGCACAGGAGGGGCGGGGGGTGGTCGTTTATATGCGGCAGGAAGGACGCGGAATCGGTCTGGCACCCAAGCTCAAGGCGTACAAGCTTCAGGAGCAGGGTTACGACACCGTTGAAGCCAACGTGAAACTCGGTTTCGGCATGGACCTGCGCGAATACGGTTTGGGCGCGCAAATTCTTGCCGACCTCGGCCTCAAGACGATCCGCCTGTTGACGAACAACCCCAAGAAACTCGTCGGCCTCGAAGGTTACGGGCTGAGGATCATCGAGCAGGTACCCATCCGGGTGAACCCGAACGAACACAACCGCAAGTATCTCAAGACCAAGCGGGAAAAGATGGGGCACTTGCTGTGAAATCCGAAGTCCCAACTAAGCCGAAGAACACGCTTCCAGAAGAATGATGGAAACCACAGATGGACGCAGATGGACACGGATAGGGAGGAGTCCGGGTGGCCGTGCTCACTGGACGGCTGAAGGGTATCTTCCCTCAGAATCTGTGTTCATCTGTGCTTTCCCTTGTCCTCCGTGTGGCCCGCCTTTGCTGGCGTGAAGGCGGATTTCGGTTTTCCGACAGAAGATTGCCTATGCTGAAGAAAATTACCCGTCTCCAAGCCGCTCCGTCCGGCGGTTCGTTCGCCATCGTCGCTTCGCGCTACAACGCTCGCTACGTGGACACGATGCTGCGGGCGGCGCGAACCGAATTGAAGCGGGCACAGGCCGAGGTGCGCGTCACCCGCGTGCCGGGCGCCTACGAAATCCCCGTCGTCGTCGCCAGCCTAGCACGTTCAGCCACCGGTCGCCCCGACGCCATCATCTGCCTCGGCGTCATCCTGCGCGGCGAGACGGTTCACGCCGCCCACATAGGCGACGCAGTGAGCCGGGCGTTGATGGACATCCAACTCGCCTACGGCGTGCCGGTGATCCACGAGGTATTGCTGCTGGAGAACCGGGAACAGGCCGAGGTGCGGTGCTGCAACCCAGAGCACAACCGCGGCCTGGAAGCGGCGCAAACCGCGCTGGCCATGGCGGCGGTGATGCGCGAAGTGCCGTTTCGCCGCGACTGGCCGTGAGCGCGGTCAGGGCTGGAAGCGGTATTTGATCCGGTTGGTCTCGCTGGTACACCACATGTTGAAGGGCCAGGTCGTGGTGCCGAATTTGAAGAAGCGCGCACTGCCATCGACCATCGCGTAATTGCTGCCTCCAGAACGAAGGGTGCCCCCGGTGCGGGATCGTTGTCCGCCGCTTGCGTGACAGCCCTGTTCCGCCTTGTCGAAGTCGTTGCCGTTTCCTTCCTCAAGGTCCATGAAGAAATCCCGGGCTACGGCGTTGTCTGGCCCGTCTTCCCTCTGTGTGTTCTTTTTTTCTCCGAACAACACGGTGTCAGAAGGTCGCTCCACGGAGGTGGCTTTCACGATGTCATCGCTGGTGGCCACCCGCCCAAAAACGTCATTCCACCCGTTCAGGAAGTAACTCCGCGCCGCGAGGTCCACACCCCAAGTGCCATAGGTCAGCGGAGTGCCGCGAGTGGCATCGGTCGGGCACACCAAGATATTCGTGGTGACGTAGCCGGGCAGCAACGACGTAGTCCAAAACGGGTTGGCCCGCGCAGGGAACCGGTCGTCGTTTTCGTCCACATACATCCGCATCGCCAGGCCCAATTGCTTCAGGCTGTTCAGGCACTTGATGCGGTGAGCGGTTTCCTTCGCCCGGGCCAGCGTCGGCAGCAGCAGCCCGGCAAGGATGGCGATGATAGCAATGACCACCAGCAGTTCGATCAAGGTGAACGCGCGGCGTGGCCGGGAAACGTCCCGCGTCTGGCCGCTTGGGCAATAGGCATTCTTTAGGTTCATGACATTGGTTCTTTGACTTTCGGACGTGACGGATTCCCCAAGAATTCGGGCGGACATCGTCCGACATTTGCAACCCGCTCGAATAATCCGCTTGGGGCGGCGTCAACTCTCGCACTTATGACACGCCGCAAACTGATTGGCACCTCCCTGTTGCTCCTGACCTTGTTAGGTCTGTGCATCTACGTGAACAGAGACTGGTTTGCCAGCGAGGGTATTCAAATCTATCACCGCAACAGCCCACGCAGTAACTCGTCCGGCCGGGGGCGGGGGGCGGCTGTCAGCAAGGCCAGTCCCGTCATTTTCGGCTTCAATCGCTCCTTCCGGCTCAACTCGCTCAAAGTCGTTGCTGTCGCCGACTTGGCTACCAACAAATACCCGCACGCCCTCTGGGAAATGGTCAGCTCCTCGAACTCTGTCCCGCTCCGGGGCTTCGAATACGGAGGCTACATCCGCGGAATGCATCCCAAGGTGCCCAACGCCCGCCCCGAGCCGCTGCAACCTGGGGAAACCTACCGCCTGCTGATTCAAGCAGGTTCACTTAAGGGCGAGCACGACTTCGAGGCCACGCCTAAGACGCCGTGAGGGGAGGGGGGAGAGGAATCGTTAAAACGTTAGATCGTTAGATCGTTAAATCGTGGAAGGGGCAGCCGCACGGGACCGTTTTAACCCATTTAACCTTTTAACGACTCAACGCCCCCCGCTCCCGTGCCATCCGGCCAGCACCCACTTGCGCGCCAGCCATAGTCCGATAGGTGAGAGCATGGCGATGCACCCATAGATGAACCACAGCCGCCCAGTGTGCAGACTGGCGACTGGCGTGCCCGCCGGACAGAATTTTCCCAGCAGCCAGCCGGAGTAAAAACCCGTGGTGGCCTTTGCCAGCAGCCACGGGATTTGCGCCAAACCCATGTATTGCGCCACGCGGCCCGGCGGTGCCAGTTCGGCGGCGTATTGCAGGAACCGCGCCGACCACAGCGCCTCCCCGAGGGAGAAGATCACGAAGTAAATCACCAGCAGATTCAGGTCCGGCCCCCAGCACAGCAGAAACGTCGGCACCGCGCTCACCAGCGATCCGATGACCATCATTCTATAGACATTGTGCCGCTGAGTTAGCGCGGTGAAAACCGGCACGACGAAGAAAATGATCGCCGGATTGATCCAGTTCACCAGCCATTCCATCAAGTCGGCGACCTTCCGGTCCGCCAGCCACACAAACGGCCCTGCCACGAATGGCACGCTGCCGTGCAGCCAGTGCGCGAACTGCCCCACCCACGGCGTGTAGCCAGCCACGGTGCTCGGGTAGGCGCGCAGGATATATTCCGGCATCGTCAGCCATTGGTGCGCAAAGAGCGTCCGCACCGGCAGCAGCATGAAGATGAAAAAGATGAAGCGGGCGTTGCTGAACGGGCCTTCGGTGAAAAACACCTTCAACCGCGCGCCCAGCGTCAGGCGCGGCCCCGCTGGCGGCAAGTCGGCAGCGTCGGGCCGCACTTTTTGCGCCTCGACGCGCTTCGTCATCAGGAGCAGGAAACCGGCGAACGTGAGCAGCGTAATGCCCATGCAGACCCAGTTCACCGCTCCTACGCCCGAACTGGAAAAGCGCGCCAGCCAGGCCAGCCCAGAGTCACCCGCCGCCGCAGACGGCGGAGCGTCCTTGAGACTTTGCACCGCCGGCCGGATCCACGACGACAGCCCGCCGATGACCACAATGCCCAGGTTCATAAGCGCGTAGATCATGCCGTAGCCCATCGAGTTGGTTCGCGCATCGGTGTACTGCTTGATTCCGGAGTACGCCACTGGCGTCAGGATGGATGAGCCGATGGCGACGATGAGCAGCGAGCCAATCACCACGACCGGCACGATCCAGCCGGGACCAATGCCGGCGGCGTAGCTGTAAAGCGCCCGGCCCACGGTGCTGATGAGAAGCGCGAAGAGCAGTGCTCGGCGCAGACCTAACTTCTCCGCCCAACTCCCGATGCCCAGCATGAAGAGCGTGACCAGTCCGGTGAAAATCGAGACGGTGACGCTGGCCCACTTATCACCCCATCCTAGTCCGCCGGAGAGATACGGCACCATCAGCGTCAGCACGCCGAAGTAGGCCATGGATTCAAAGACAAACGCCCCGATGACGAACCAGAAGGCGCGTGGTAGCCGGCGCAGGTCCGCGAAGGACGCGATGATGGTGCGCCAGGAAAAGGCGGTGGAATGGCTCATGAAGTGCCGCCATTAAGCCATGAAAGAGGGCCGGGGAACAACCTAAAACCTGAGGCTTTCTTTTCCATCCCTATGACTGGCACCGCCATTAGACTTGGCGGCGACGACACAACCACCAGTGGTGACTGTTACCACCGCCCCTCCCCGACCCGCGGTCATGATGTTGGGCACCGCATTTAGCCGGGAGCCATTTGGCCAATGCTACGTCTGACTATCCGTATGAAGTTCATGCTCCTCGTCTTGGTTTCTCTGCTGCCGGCTATTGCTTACTCGATTGGTAAGGGAGGCGATACCGAGTGGCCGAAGGGGGCGACCGTGGAAGTGCAACTGAGTCTTTCTGCCACAGTTGGCACGAACGGCTACTCTAAGGTCGCTGGAGTATTGCTGATCAAAAACCAAACCGACGCGCCTTTGACCGTGCAAAGCCCGCACAATCGTCTGGTGCTTGCTTTTCTAGTGTTCGATCCACTCGGCAATCCTGTCGTTCCGATCGGGCGTGGCAAGGCGGATCCAAGTTTCCAAACGCACACGCTCCCTCCCCGAGCGACTTACACTTACCATGTTGAAGGGCTTGACTTTGTCACCGGGAGCGCGTGGTTTGACTACGACCTGAGACCGGGGAAAACGTACAGGGTGGTGGCGGTCTATAGGCCGGCGGGCTTCCGCGGCCCTGGATTCACCAGCCAGGAAACCCAACTGGAAATCCCCCAATGATCCCCAACTCTGGAGTTGGGCCAGCCGTAGCTTCCCAACCGCCTTGTCATCTCGGTCATCGCTTGACTTTGACGCCGCCGCTGGTCTGCTCATGCCCGTGCCACACACCAATGACTCCGACATAGATTGGCCCGCCCTGGCGCGGCTGCGGCAAGACTTCCTCGCCGGCACGGCGGGTGCCGATGACTACTGGCGCCAGGCGTCCGATCTCGCCAGCTACGACGCCACCTTCGCCCAGCGCATCGGCTGGAAATGGGATTTCGTCCTTGGCGAACTGTGCCACCGCGGCTGGGAACCGCCCGGCGGCGAACTCCTCGACTGGGGCTGTGGCAGCGGCGTGGCGGCGCGTGCCTTCCTAGATCATTTCGGCACCGGTTCGGTGGCTGGGGTAAGATTCTGGGACCGCTCGGCGATGGCGATGGCGTTTGCCGCCCGGCGTGCGATGGAGAAATATCCGGGGCTATCCGTTCACACTGGTGCAGCGGACGCCCCGGCGCTCGTGCTCCTGAGCCATGTGCTTTCGGAGTTGGCACCCGCGCAGACCGAACTCTTGCTCCAATCGCTGTTGCTGGCCACGACCGTCCTATGGGTCGAGCCGGGCAGTTACGAGTCGAGCCGTGCGCTGATCGCCATCCGCGAACGGCTGCGGGATCATTTTCAACTCATCGCCCCCTGTCCCCACCAAGGCCACTGCGGCATCTTGGCACCGGGCAACGATCCGCATTGGTGCCACTTCTTCGCCGCGCCGCCGCCCGGCGTTTTTAGCGATCCGTTTTGGGGCCATTTCGCCCGCGTATCCGGCGTGGATTTACGCAGCCTGCCGGTCAGTTACCTGGTGCTCGACCGCCGCCCCGCCGCACCGCTGCCGCCCGACACCATGCGCGTGCTGGGCCGCCCGCGCCTCTTCAAGCCCGCCGCCCGCATCCTGGGCTGCGACTGCCAAGGAGTCCGCGAGCGCGAACTGACCCGGCGCGAGTTCCCCGACCTCTATCGCCTGGCTAAGAAGGAGGAATTCCCGTCGCTCAACTCCTGGCGTTGTGACGCGCGGCGCATCTTGGCAATGAAGCCTTTTCCATGAACCGCGTAGTGGAACAGTCTGGAAGCCTCAGAACTCCTGAGCCGTGAGCACGAATTCCGACAGGCAAGAAACGAGGTGAGTCCCAGCGCGCCGGGTCAGGGGACCCGGCCTAGTGTGCCTGGCAGGTGCCGAACCTTTCGGGGTGAAACGTCCCCGACGGGGTGATGACGACAACCGTAGCCGAACGGCCAGGTGGGAACCGCAAGGGACTCGCGCGAAAGG
>CAINDV010000221.1 GCA_903847485.1 uncultured Verrucomicrobiota bacterium | reverse complement strand
GCGGGAGGCCGCTCGCAGCGACTTCTTCGTGTACGCCGAAACCTATTACAATCGAGAGCGGCTCCACAGCGCGCTCGGCTATCAATCACCTGTGGACTTTGAAACCTCGCTAACATAATAATCCGCCCGTGTTCTACGCCCAAGGTGTCCATCAAACCGGGTCAACCCCATCAAGGAACTCGCGACGTCTCTGCCTGGTTATTTGGTTGCCGACGCCTACCATGCGACGGCGAAAGTGATCCTCCCACGCCTGCGCTCCGGGCACCATCTCATTACCGCCGTCCGATTCAACGCGGTGGCTTCGGAGCCAGTTTCCTCAGCGCCCAAACGCGGACGCGGACGCCCACGCCGCTACGGAGGCAAACTCCGGCTCAAGAACCTGTTGGCCGATGCCGCTGCGTTCACCGAGGCGGCCAGTCCTGGCTATGGTGAAAAGGGCGTCACCTTGCGCTATCGCAGCCTTGATCTGCTCGGGCGTCCCGTCGGTTGCCCTGGTGCGTTTGGTTGCCGTGGTCCATCCCCATCGCGGCAGTAGGATTTTCCTTTCCACCGCCCCGCCCCTTGATCCACTGGCCATCATCCGCCTCGAGGGCGTGCGTTTCAAAATTGAGGTTTCCTTCAAGCAAGCCGGCCAGCCCGTGGGGATTTACAGCTGTCACTTCTGGATGGGGGCCAGGCCTCCGATAACCCGCCGCTCTGGAAACCAATACCTTCATCATAAGAGCGAAGCCTATCGCGCGCAGGTCCGCCGCAAAAGGAGAGCCGATATGTGTTGCATCCAAACCGGGGTGATTGCCCAGGGGCTGCTTCAAATTCTATCCGTCCTTCATTCACAGATGGTTTGGAGTTGTTTCGGCTCTTGGATCCGCACAATCCGCCCAGGAATTCCGCCCTCCGAACAAGTCGTCGGCATGGCACTGCGTCACGGCCTCCCGGAATTGCTCGCGGGTGGTGAAAAAAACTCGGCCCTTGCGAAATTCATCAATGAGCGCCTGGATCTTGACAGAACCGAGGGCTTACGCCTTGCTGCATAGCCAAGAACTCCCCACTCTCAAGTTTCCAGCTATTCCAAAAGTTATTCGCCGGCGGCGAGGAGCGATGCCAATACGCTCCTCGCAGCCGCCGGTGAATAACTTTTGCGCCGCCCAACTTTGGCCTTGTGAACAAACTCCTTTTCGCCTCCCTAAGAGGCGCCACGCAGCCCTGGGAAGACGAATTACCCCGCCCTTGTCTAAGGATGCATCGGGAGAGACTTTCGCTCCCAGGGTTGCGCTCGGGACCAAAACGAATTCTCAGAGGCCGCCGTCTCAACGGCCCTCTATAAGGCCTTCGCGTGTCCCGAGCCGTGCGTGACACTAAACAAAACCAAACTAAACTAAACAAAAATGCCATGAATAACCTAGTAATCCAAGCTCCGGTGCCCGCGCCCGCAGCACCCAGCCCCGCGCCGGCACCCCCTATCACCTGCTGGATCGGCCTGGACTGGGCCGACCAAAAACACTGCCTGGTCGTGCGCACCGCCCCGACGGCCCCGCCCAAAACGCACCTGGTCGAACATACCCCCGCAGCGCTGGACGCTTGGTTCAGCCAATTGCGCCTGGAGCACCCGACGGGCCGGATCGCCGTGGCCCTCGAACAAAGTCGTGGCGCCGTACTTTATACCATTTGCGCCTCGTGATTGCACCGTATTCAGCCTTGGCATGATGCACTTGCGAGGCGCAAATGGTATTACTGCCTGCTGAAGTACGACTTCCTCGCCCTCTATCCGGTCAACCCGCGCTGCCTGGCCGATTACCGGCGCGCCTTCAACGTCAGCGGGGCCAAGGACGATCCCCGGGACGCCGATCTGCTCGGCGAATTGGTTATCCTCCACGCCGACCGGTTGCGCGCCCTGGTGGTCGAGGACG
>CAINDV010000220.1 GCA_903847485.1 uncultured Verrucomicrobiota bacterium | reverse complement strand
GACGCTTTCCGATCTGGGCTCGGCTCCTGCCGAGCCTCAACGGCAGCGGCGATGGTCCTCCGAACGGCTCGGCAGGAGCCTTGCCCTACCACGACAGGCGTTTTCATACACGCTCTAAGCAAATTCGCCGCACTTCCGCCCCAGAATTGGTCAATCACATAGTCAATTGTTTGGTTCGTCGTGGCACCGGTCACTTGAAGCTTGATCACCTTGCCGATCGCACTGGCCGACGTGACCCGGCTCCCGATACGATCCAGGTAGAAATTCGCCGTGGCCGCCCAATCCCAGTGGCAAAGCCCCGCGCTGCCACCGGTGACACCCACGGTGGACATGATGCGCATGTTCGAAAACAGACGCGGCAGGGTCCTTTGCACCTCCCGCAGCATATCGGCGGACTCTTTGCCTCCCATGCTACAGGGGTTTGGATAGACCTGGTAGATGTAATAGTGCAGCACATTGGGAAAATCCTGTTTCCAAGCTGCCGACAGATCCACAAAGTATTGTTGATAAGTTTTATAGTCCCAGTCGCCGGTGGGTGAGTCCGCGCCACTATTGTTTTCGCCCTGGTGCCACAGGATGCCCCGGATGCCGTGCGTGAGCTTGGCCGCTGCCACGCGGGTAAGTAGGCTGCCGTAAAGCGAGTACGTGGCGCTCGTGTCATAATGATTGGCCGGATTAGCCTGGTGCTGATCAATGCGGGTGCCCCCGACGGCACCGTTGATGATGCAGATGGGGATGTTATAAGTCACCACCAGATTGCTGGCCAGAACCATGCCCCAATAACCGATGCGACAGGCATTGCCGCTCGCGCTTGAATGCACGGCGTAACCCCAGCCAGTGCCCACCCCCCCGCCGATGTCACCATAGCTGCGAATCCATTGGTTGGTATAGTAGGTGAAAGCAGCGTTGTTCTGGTTGTCGGCCACGGCATTCGACTGACCTTGAATAATATAGGCATCACCGCAAACCAGATTCGTCGCCGTCCCCAAACTATTCGTCGTCGTGCCGGTCACCGCCCCACACTGCACGCTGTATTTCACCAGGCCCGAGGGAATCCGCACGCTAAAGGCGTAGGCGCCGCCCGAAGGCACCTGGCTAAGATTGGTGTAGAGCCCATCCCCCGCAGGCCCATTTGTAAAGACCTTCAAGAAGGCATAGTCGGGCGAACCGATCCCGGTTCCATTGTAGTAAATCGTGCCGTAACCCGTATCGTCCCGGGCGTAGAACTGGTTATTCACCGCCTTCTCTGTGGAGCCTGGCACCCGCACCACCCAGGCATCGCTCGCAGGTTCCTGGACGGTCACCGCCACCGTGTTGGTAATGGGTGCCCCGCCGTTGTTCAGCACCAGCGTCACCATCATCGGTCCGCTGCCTTGGGAGCGCAGCAGGGTCAGGGTCCCATTGGCGATCGTCTTGGTCACCGCCACTCCCGCCACGCTCCAGGTGTAAGTCAAATTGGTAACCCCTGTGGCCTGCAACGCGCTCCAATTTGTGACCGTCGCCGCCACGGTCATCGTCTGCCGCCCATCCCATAGGTTCGTCGAGGCCGTCAGCGTGAATGCCGGGTCCGGGATATATTCCTTGATCGTGATGGGGATGTCATTGGTCTGGATGCCCGTGGGATAGATGCCCTTGAACTGGAGCACAAACGCTTGGTCGCCCGACACCCGGCCGGCCGTCACCGTGCAGGACAGCCGATCCACCGATATGATGGTCTCCTTGCCACCGTTCTTGCTGAGCCAATAAACCTTCTGCGCGCCGCCGGCCTGGGCGGTCACGTTGGTGGTCGCGCCTTCGTTCATCGTTACTTGGGCGGGCGAGACCGAGAAGTTGGTGCCCGGTTGCACTAGGTTCCCCACCAAGGTTTGCAAGGGTTTCTGGTTGTCATATTCCATTTTGATCCAGTTGGCGGAGCGCGTCACCTTGGAAATGCGCACCTCGTCGAGGTCGCCGGCAAAGTTGTAGTTGTCATACCAGCCGCCAATGTACATTCGGGAAGTAGTGGGGATATTTAGCGCCGTCCCACCGGTGGCGGTGCCGTCGAGGACGCCGTTGACATAGAGCCGCGTCTCGCCGCTCTTGTAAGTGTGGGCCACATGATACCATTGCGACAGAGCGAGCGTGCTGCCGCCGGCCACATTGGCTCCGGAGAAATAGCAATCCATGTTGATGTGTGGCGGACTGGCCAATTGCATTACCACTTTGCCCTGACCCTGCTCGATGCCCCAACCCACTAAGGTGTTGTTGGCCGCGTCGGCCCGGAACCAGGCTTCCGACGAGTTGGGATTGGCACCGGTGGGAAGGGTCGTGATGGTGGTCCCGCAATTGATGCCCTGACCGGCGACGAAGTGCCGGGACAGGCCTATCATGCCCGTGCCCACCGTCGTGCCGGCATTGACGGGAACCAGCGTGCCGACGGCATCTTTGGTGGGATCAGTCATGTGTAACACGCTGACATAGCCGTTGGTGGAGCTGAAGACGGCGGGGCCGCTCGAGGCGCTGGTCGCGTCGGCCTTGCCCCAATACATTTTGAGCTCCTGATTCGTATTGCCCTTGATCACCGGGATGCGCACCCAGACGCTGGCGGTGCCGCCGGCCGAATTCCATTCGTCAATCTGGTAGGAGAGGTTGGTGCCGGTGCCGGTGGTGAAACGGACATCAGAGCCATCGGTCCTGGCCTGGCTGAAAGTAAAGAAGTCGGTACTCAGCCGCACCAGCAACGGGAAGTTGGTTTCCGAGACTGAGGCCGCCAGATTCGCGCCCGCCGGGGTGGTAAGAACATAAATGGAACCGGCATACAGCCAGTTCGAATCTTGATTTTGGGCGCAGGCTGTTGGCAGCAGCCCCAGAACCAGGGCCGCCCCGGCAAGCAATTGTTTCGTCATGCTTGTTTTCATACAATCTCAATCGTTCTTACGGGTTCGCGGCTTCGAGCCGATAAAACCGCTGCGGTTGGCCCACCGTGCTCGTATCGCTCAGCGACATCCGCGCACCGGGCGAAGTGACGCTCCAACCACCCGGCAGCGGGAAATCGGGCGGTGCGATGACCGGCGACCAGGAAGTGTCCGCCAGCGCATCCTTGTAGGCAAGGCGATATTTAAAGCCGGACACCGTCGCGAAGGTGAAGGTCGGCACGCCACCCGTAACCGTGATCGCGCTGCCAGGCAGCAATGGCGGCGGCAGAGTTGGCGTGAGCGTCGTGAAGCTTTGCACTTTGGTCGCCCACAGACTATCCAGCGCTTTGTTGGCGAGGAAGGTGAAGAAGTAGGGCGCGTTCGGGGCCAGCCCCGTGGCGGTGTAACTAGAGCCTGTCCCCAAGGTGCCTGTTTCAGGACGGTGTGCGGTCTGAACCGTCTTTGAGAAGTGGAAGAGGGAGGATTGTCCGTGGCAATGGCGCGCCAATAGCCCAAGTCGTCGTTTGGGCCCGGGTTGTGAAGACACTTCCTCCCCGCTGCGGATCCTCCGACTCTCGACGTGGCGCTTTACGCCGCTTGCCGTAGTGGCTCGGTCGGCCGCCGGACTTGTTTCTTGCTCGCCTTCTTTAGGCGCGCCAGCTTCCACAAGTTATGGGTCAACACGCCCCACGCCAGCGCCAGCTCGCGGTGGGCAAAACCCTTGGCGCGCAGCGGTCGCCCGAGAAAGCTTTGCTTGAGGATGCTAATCCGCCCCTCCGTCTGGGCCCGGCGGCGCTGGAGCCGCGCAAACTTCTCTTCTTGGAACTTGGTCGTCAGTTCCGCCGGACAACGCGGGCACAGCGCGTCGAAGATACCTGTGGCTGCCAGCGCCCGGCGGTTGGCTGCACTGGCAAACCCGCGATCGGTCGCGGCCGCGCCCACGCGGCGCTCGGACCACGTCTCGACGCGGCGCAAGCTGCTGGGCAACAAGTGGCTGTCTGCCGGCGCCGACTCGCGGAAGAGTTGAAAGTCCAGGATGAGTCCCTGCCGGTTTTCTCCGAGCAGCACGGTGTTGCCGAACTCCACTGCGGCCCCGGCCTTGCCCCGCACGATCACTCGCACGTCCGGGTCATACAGGCTGAGGATCTTCTCGTCATTGGCCACGGGGCGAGCGCCGATGATCCGCTCGTGCGCCTGTTTTTGCGCGCGCGGCAAGAGTTCCAGCACGCCGTCGAGCCGGCGTAGGATTGGTTCGGCCTGCGGGCGAGTCCACTCGGTGCGCGCCCATTCTTGGTCCAACAAGTCCCGGTGGCGCTGGGCGTGTGCGCGCACGATGCTCACCAGCTTTTTCATCTGCCGCAGCACCCGCTTGCGGCCCTGCTTGCGGCCCGCCCGGCGGCCTTGCTGGCTCATCGCGATGCGCAACTGATTCATGCGCCGCAGAAACTCCTCCGGCGCGGCCATGCGCTGGCGCAGGCCCGCTCGGCGGATGAGCAGCGTGGCTTTCATTAACGTGCGCACGCCATCGCGCAGCAACACCCAGTCGGTGGGGAAATGGACGTTGGCCTGCAGACAGGTGCTGTCCAGGAAATACTCCTCCAGGTCCAGGGCTTCTTGGAGACCCAGTTTATCAGGCGTCTGCAAGGCTCCGCGCAGCAAGCTCTCAATCACGGCCCGCATCTCCGGGGCCGGCAACCAATGGGCGAAGCGCTGCACTTCGCTCTTGGAGGGCACGCGCACCTGGTCCACCGCCTCGACCTGACAGAACCACTGATAGAGCGGATTACCCGCCAACTGGCAACTGAAGCTGCGATAGTCTTCCTGCAACAAGGTGCGCAAGAGCGTGCAGCGCAAGGCCCGGCGCGAGCGCTGCTGGAACTTCCCCTGTTCCACGGCGGTCATTTTGGGCGCGGGCGTGGGCGCGGGAGCGGATGCGGGTGCAGACGCGGGTGCGGACATCCGTTGGTTGAGGGCGCGCTGGACGAAGTCGCGCTCGGTGCCACTGGCGCGCAAGCGGGCATCGATTTGTTCCAAGCGCTGCCGGAAGGTCAGGTAGTCCACATTGCCGACGATGGTGAGCAGTGGCGGGCGCAGTTCCTGAGGGAAGGGAATAATTTGACCGGGCATGGCGATAGTCTATACACTAGCTCCGATTATGCCAGCAAAAACTGTGAATACATCGAAGAAATTAGCCATCGCCTATCCGTTGCGCGTCCAAGCCATTCGTTCCCGCGGCCATCGGCCTGGAGCCGGGCGAGACGGTGCAATGGGAGTTGCTCGACCGGGGGGGAATTGCATCTGCGGCGGCCCCGCGTTCCGAGGCCCGCAGCCCAGTCCCGTGCCTACGCATAGGCGTCGCCACGGCTCATAAGGCCACGATTTGCTCACTAACCGGCAAATCAGCCCCGCTTCCAGACCACCGGAACGGCATCACCACCAGTAACGACAACCACGGCCTTCCACTGGGACAAAACCTACCTTAATTCAACGGCAGTGGTCCGTCGGTGTCCAGTAAATGGCTCCCGCCTGCCCACGAAGGCGTAACGTCATCGCCGGTGTCATCGGGCGGATCAAAACCGGCCACTGGTGGGCACTTCAAAACCGGCCAGTCTGAGGCGGAGATTCATAACAGGTTTTTGGTTTGGTTCAAGAGATGT
>CAINDV010000219.1 GCA_903847485.1 uncultured Verrucomicrobiota bacterium | reverse complement strand
TTGGTCGTGGTGCGGGAGCGGCTGCGGGAGTCGAAAGCGGCGGGGGGGCGCAAACTCTTGGACGTGCCCGGTTACACCTTCCGGATCTGGGTGACCCACCGGAGCGAGGACGCGCTGACGTTGTGGCGCGACTACAACGGTCGGGCCTGCGTCGAGCAGCGGATCGCGGAGTTGAAGCACGACCTGGCGGCCGACGGCTTCTGCCGGCAACCCTTCTTCGCCACCGAAGCGGCGTTCCTGGCGGTGGTGTTCACCTTCAACCTGCTGAGTCTCTATCAGCACCAGACCACGCCGGCGGCACCGTATCGGCAGCCGGGGACGTTACGGGTGGCGGTGTTTCTGTGTGGGGCGATGTGCGGCGTGATAGGCCGCGACGTGGTGGTCAAACTGTCGGCGGCGTGGGGTGGTTTGCGCAAGCATAAGCCATTGGTGAAAGCGGCTTTGGAATGGCTGGAGGTCGCGTCGCCGAAGTTGGTGCCGCCGGCGGACCGGTTGGCCCTGGGAGGCGGTCACATCTGAAGTCCGGGGCGCTGGCACCCGCAAAACGCCAGTCTACTTCGGAATTCGGGTTCAGTTTTCGTCCCGGCAGACACGGATGCTCCAGTCCTTTGGCACTGATGCCGTCGAGCGTGGTGATGACCGCTTTTCTCAACGCACCGCCGTAGTTGGTGCGGGGCCTGAGGTGGGTCACAATTTGTTCGGCCCTGACTTCCAGCACGCCGGGAGATGGCGTCAACTTTCGGAAGTGGTCGTGGTCATCGCGGTAATTGTCGTGGGCTTTCTTAAAGGGTGGCAGCGCTTGGTAGAACAGATTCCGGGCGGTGATCCTCAACCCATCCAGCAGGCGCTGGTACTAGCCGTCCAGTTTCACCATCTGGGCCTGGATCATCGAATCCAAGCGCAATTCCTGGGCCCCAAGCGCAGCGATTGGGACCCGGATACCCGCCACTAACTCATGGTCTTGGTCGCTGTTCTTTCGTCTTCCAAGTCGAGTCGTTTCATAGCGTTTGTCCGCAGCCTTGGCCGCCGCCAACGGTCGACTCAGCGCCCTGGATTGAGGCGTTTGGGCAAGCCCTCTTGGGCCAATTACGCTTCCAGTTCCCGGCATTTTTGGGACCGGAGTTGGTGCGCTTGGAGCGCCTGTTCCTCGGCCACGAGGCGTCGCTTTAACGTTGGATCGAGAGCGGTTCGCCCGTGCCGTCGGTCAACAGGCCGGCCACCATCTGTCGCTTGCCCCATTGGCCGTCCCGATGGTAGCCGAAGGCCGCCAGTTCGTTGTCCTCGCCCTCAAAATACACGCTGGCCACATAGCAGAGAAACACCGCGCCCGGGGTCACCTTGGCGGCCAGGGCGGCTTCGATCGCACGCTGCTGGAGCGCCAGGTATTCCAACGCGGCATAGAGCTCGTCCTCGTCAAAGGCGCCTACCCGCAACCCCTCGCGCACCGCGTGATCCTCGCTGGCCCGCGCCGCCGACAAGCGGCTGCCTTGGTGCGCCAGCCGGGCGTAGATCAAGTAGAGCGCCAGCCGCTGGGTGCGGGTCGTCTCGCCGACGGCGCGGACGATCCCCAGTTCGCCCGCCCGCCCGTGCTCGCCCGCCAGCAAGCCGTACCCTGACCCGAAGGACAGTTAGGCGGCGGTAATTAATTAAGGTAGCAAGTAAAGGTTTGAAACTATTTCATTAAGCCCACTGCCAAAGCTTGGGATGCTACCTGTATTTATTACCGCCGCCTTAGCTATTCTGAGGGTTGCGCTGCCATCTTGGGATGGCAGCAGGTTTCTTTTCTCTCCCTCAGGATGCCTTCTTTTCCACCTCCGCCGTCCACAACTTCTGGAAATTTCTCGCTCAACTGCTCTTTTTAGGTTAAACCCTAGAAAGAGGAGTTGATTAGCCACAAAGAACACAGAGAACACAAAGAGAACAGTTTGCGCACAATCTTGGCCACACCCGATGGGAG
>CAINDV010000218.1 GCA_903847485.1 uncultured Verrucomicrobiota bacterium | reverse complement strand
CGTAGCGGCGTCTCGGCAGAGCGCCGCACTCTTCCCCCGGCCGGCCAGATGGCGGCGCTCTGCCGAGCCGCCGCTACGCGGACAAGTTTCAGGGGAAAGGCTGAGCGTGCGAGTTGGCATGGTCTCAGTATTCCTCGCTCATCTGTTTGTCGCCGTGTTCGGGGTTGGGGATGAGCTTGCGGCCCTGCGGGTCCACCACAAAGTCGAGGTATTCCAAGGGAATCTGGCCCACCAGGTTCGGCACGTTTTCGCCGATGTCCACTACGTCGAAGTTTCCGTAACGGCGTTGGACTTCCAGTCGCACCGGCTCATAGACGGAGCGTTTCTTGGGGCCGTTGGTGGTTTGGGAAATGACTTCATCCACTTTCTCCAAACCCAGCGCGCGGATGACGCTGGGCTTGAGGTAGAGGCGTGTGGCGCCGGTGTCCACCAAGGCTTCGACTTCCACCGAGCGGGGTTTCGCTGTGGAGAGTTTGCGGTGCTGCGAGCCCAAGTCGAACAGGTTGGTCAGCTTGATTTTGATGAGGACTTTGCCCATACCGTATTGGTCACAGATCACGATAGACCTCGGAACGGTGGCGGATGCGGTAAAGGCGGATGAGTTTTTCGCGCGGGTAAATCCAGTAGAGGATGCGGTAATCGCCGACGCGCAGTTTGCATAGCCCGCTTAGCTCCTCCGGCATCCCGCTCAGCCGCCGGTGGATGAGGGCCGGCGCATGTTCCGCCAGCCAGAGGATCTTGCGCTCCACACTGGTGCCAATCGCGGCGTCCAGTTCGGCGAGCTGGGCTTCGGCTTGCGGGCCTACTTCGACGCGGTAGGGCATGGGAGAAAACGCGGTTGCCAGGGTTTGAACTTGCCGGCCAGGTCGTCCCGGCGCGCTTGTTTCAACTCCCGCATGACGCGGGGATTCTGGGCTGTGAGCCAGTCTTCGAGTTCGTCGAGTGTGTCAACGGACTCCAGGACTTTCAGCGGGATTGCGACGGTGGGTTCCGGCGTGTTCATGGCAGGGAGATTAGGCGTCTGGGAGCGCATGGCAAGCGTCTTGTCTGCTCGGTCGGGGGGATTTTTTCACGTCAGTGGCTGCTCAGGCGGGAGTTTGAAAGCGGCGCATTCCAACGCGGAAGGCGGAGTGCGGAGCGCGGAATCGCCGGGCTTATTTCGCGATGGGCTGGTTCACGGGCAGCTTGAAGGCGCCCCCCGCAATTCCAGGCCGGCGGTGCTGGGGACAAGTTAGCCCGGCCGCGAAAAGCGGAGCTTGCGGTACCGGGGAGACTAATCCGCGCGCCACCGGGCCGTGGGGCCGCCGGCGGCGGTGGCCATCGTCCCGGTTGCCGTCCGCGCTCGCCGTGCCCGGCGGCAACCGGGACGTTGCCGGGACGATGGCCGCCGGGACGGACGGCCCCACTACTTGGCGGCATGGCCCGGGGGCACCCAACCCCCGGCTTGTTTCGCGCTGCGGAACGGCCTACTTTGGGCGGCCGTGACATGCTCCATCGGGCACTGATGAAACCCACTCACACCATCCTCGACGAAATCCTGGTGGACGTTCGACGCGAAGTCGCCGCCGCCCAGACGCGCCGTCCGCTCGCCGAACTCCAGCGCATGGCCGCCGATGCGCCGCCGATCCGCTGCTTCGCCGGCGCGCTGCGACGCGGCTTTGGTTTGATCGCGGAAATTAAGGAGCGTTCGCCTAGCCAGGGACCGATGCGCGCAGAGAACGTCGCCGCCGCCCCCGCCGCTTACGAGGCCAGTCCGCTGGTCCGCTGTCTTTCCGTGCTCACCAACGCCAGCCACTTCGGCATGAGCATCGAGCGGTTGCGCGAAGCGAAGCTGGCTGGCACCAAGCCGGTGCTGCGGAAGGATTTCATTTTCGACGATTACCAGGTCCACGAAGCCCGCGCTTTTGGTGCCGACGCGATTCTGCTCATGGCGAACCTGCTCGGTGCCGAGGAATTGAAACGCCTTTTCGCACTGGCCCGGTCGCTCGAAATGGACGTGTTATTCGAGTGTCACGATGAAGAACAAATCCGCTCCCTGCCCGCCGGCGCGGTGATTTGCGGCATCAACAGCCGGAGCTTCTCCGTGCGTGGCGAGGCCTACGCCGCCGCCCGCGCCCAACGCGCCGCCGGCAGCAAAGATATCACGACCGACTTGAGCCGCTTCGACTCGCTGGCCGGGCATCTGCCGGTGGGAGCGATCAAAGTCGCCGAAAGCGGTGTGTATCCAGAAAACGCGGCCCGTATCCGCGATGAACTGGGCTACCACGCGATCCTCGTGGGCACGTCGCTGCTGACTTCGACGGCGGGGGTGCGGGCGGAGTTGACGAAGTTTGCGAGCGCCTTGGCCGGGAGTTAAAACGTGACCAAAGATTTCAGCAGAGCTGCAAAGGAGCCGGGGCTTTCTCCGGGGAAGGCAGGCGGGACGCCTGCCCTACGGTCGCCGGTGTGGATCACGGGCACCGGCGGATTAATCGGTAGTCACCTGGCCAGGCTCGCCGCCGAGTTCGCGCCGGGCTGCCGCGTGATTCCTTTGACCCGCGCCAAGCTGGACCTCACCGATTTCGCCGCAGTGCGGGAGCAGTTTCGCCGTGACGCGCCACAGTTGGTGATTCACTGCGCCGCTTTGAGCCGCAGTCCGGTTTGCCAGGCCGATCCGGCGCTGGCGCGCAAGTTGAACGTCGAAGTCACCGCCGCGCTCGCCGAACTGGCGGCAAACATTCCGTTGGTTTTCTTCTCCACCGACCTGGTGTTCGACGGGTGCCGAGGCGGCTACGTCGAAACGGACGCGGTGAATCCGCTGAGCGTCTATGCCGAAACGAAGGTCGAGGCCGAGCGCGTTGTGCTGGCGAATCCGCGGCACACCGTCGTCCGCACCACATTGAACGGTGGCGCTTCGCCGACTGGCGACCGGGGCTTCAACGAGGAGTTGCGCCGCGCCTGGCAGGCGGGGCGCAAGACGCGGCTTTTTACCGACGAATTCCGCTGCCCGATCGCGGCGGCCATCACGGCGCGTGCGACTTGGGAACTCGCACTTCGCAGCCAGCCCGGTCTTTACCACCTCGCCGGCAGCCAGCGACTTTCCCGCTGGGAAATCGGCCAACTCGTGGCCGCCCGCTGTCCCGAGTTGAATCCGCGACTGGAGCCGGGTTCCCTCAAGGACTACCAAGGCGCGCCGCGGCCAGCGGACACCTCACTCAACTGTGCCAAGGCCCAGGCGTGGCTGAGCTTTGATCTGCCCGGCCTGGCCGGTTGGCTGGCGGCCCGGCCGCGGGAACTTTTCTGAGGCGGACCAGCCAGCAGTTCTCACGATGGCTTGGAGCGCGGACATTCTGTTCGCCTTGCGCCAAGTTCGCGCCCGCCGGCGGACAAGATTGTCCGCGTTCCCAGCCAGAATGAGAACTGCTGGCGAGTTTGCGCTGTTCGCCCAGGCGGGTTCACTCCTCCGCGAACAGGTATTCCAAATCCATCGAGGTGAGGCTGCGGGCGAAGCCTTCTTCGCCGAGCACGTCGGCGATTGTCTGCGCCTTGCTCTGCTGGAGTTCCCAGATTTTCTCCTCGACCGTGCCGGGTGAGATGAGCCGGTAGGCGTTGACAGTCTGGGTCTGGCCGATGCGATGCGAGCGGTCAATGGCCTGCGCCTCGACGGCGGGATTCCACCACGGATCGTAGAGCACCACGTAGCTGGCGGCGGTGAGGTTCAGGCCGGTGCCGGCAGCGCGCAAGCTCAACAGGAACACGGACGGCTCCGGATCTTCCTGGAACGCGGTGACGACTTCCTGCCGGTGCCTGGTCTGGCCGGTGAGGATGTGCGTCTTGATCTGGCGGGCGACGCATTCCTTCGCCAGCAGTTCGAGCATCTGCACGAACTGGCTGAAGACCAGCACTTTCTGGCCCTCGGCCACCAGGGGTTCGAGCAGTTCGAACAACGTCTCGGTCTTGCCAGAAGGCGAGTCGTTGCCCACAAGGCGCGGGTGGCAGCAGACCTGGCGCAGGCGGGTGAGGGCGGCCAGCACCATGAGCTTGCTCTTGCCTAGGCCTTTCTCGGCCACGGTTTTGAAGACCTGCTCGCGGCTGCGGCGCAGTTCGGCGAGGTAGAGTTTGCGCTGCTCCGGGTCAAGCTCGCAGTCGCGGCGTTCCTCGATGCGATCCGGCAAATCCTTGGCCACTTGCTTCTTGAGGCGGCGCAGGAGCAGCGGGCGAATCTTGGCGGCGAGCTTGCGGCGGGCGATGCGGATGGCACCTTCGGGGATGTCGGCGCCGTGGGGATCGTAAGTTTCGAGAAAGTGATCTTCGTCGCCGAGGTAGCCGGGTTGGACGAAGTCAATGATGCTCCAGAGGTCGAGCAGGCGGTTTTCGAGCGGCGTGCCGGTGAGGGCCAGACGGTGGCCGGATTTCAGTGCCTTGACGGCTTGGGAGACCTGCGCTGAGGGGTTCTTGATGAACTGGGCTTCGTCGAGCACGACGGCGGCGAACTCGAATTTTTGGAATTCCTCCAAGTCGCGGCGGAGCAAGGCGTAGTTGGTGACGATGATATCGAAATGGGGGATTTGCTTGCGGAGGCTGTGGCGCTCGGTGCCGCTCTGGAGGACGAGCACTTTGAGGCCGGGCGTGAATTTTTCAGCTTCGCGACGCCAGTTGTGGAGCACGGAGGCGGGGCAGATAACGAGCGCGGGCCGGTGCTTTTTGCGATTGCGCTCCTTGAGCCAGGCCAGCCAGGCGAGGGTCTGGAGCGTTTTGCCTAAGCCCATGTCGTCGGCGAGGATGCCGCCGACCTCGATCTCGTAGAGGTGACAGAGGTAGTCGAAACCTTCCTTCTGGTAAGGCCGCATCTCGGCGTTGATGCCGGCGGGCAGGGGCGTCTCGGTGACGCCGCGGAAATCCTTCAAACGCTCGCGCAGCGCCTGGGCTTGGGGCGAGTCAACGAAGCGCGCCAAGCCGGCCTCGTCGAGGTGCGCGGCGTTCTCCATGCCGATCTTCTGGGCGATTGGCACCAGGCCCACCACCCCGAGATCGGCCATGGTTTCATGGGCGGCCTGCACTGCGCCGAGGTCGAGTTCGACCCAGCCTGCGTTGGGCAGTTTGACGAAGCGGCCGGTGGCGCTGGCTAGGCGTTCGAGGTCGGCAGCGGAAAGACTAAGCCCTTCCTCCTCCCATTCGGCGGAGACGGCCAGCCAGTCAATGCCGCTGCCTTTGACGACGAGGCGCGGCTTGAGCCGGCGGGGATTCAGGAAGAGGCGGTGGAAGGCGGAGTTGCCGAGAAACTCGACTTCTGGCGGCCGCTGCGACCAGTGCAACGCCAGGGCGCTGAGGTAATGCTCGGTGGCGTCGCCGACCCAGAGTCCCGGTTCCGGCGTGAACCAGTCGAGGGCGCGAAGCCACTGGACGGCGGGTTCGAGGCGGTCGTCGTCCAGGAGTTCGGGTTGTTCGGGTTTGGGGCGGCTGGGGTCTTCGGGCTGCCACTCATGGCCGGTCCACAGCCAGAGGCTTTCGTCGCGTTCGCTGCGGGCCAGGAGGCGGAGTTGGATGATGGTGTCGAGCAATTCGAGGGTGAACTGGGGCTTGCCGTGGTGAACGATGCAAAGCTGCTCCCAGTTGACGCCCGGCTCGGTGCCGTGGGATTTGCGCAGGTGCAGCAGCAGCCGGTGGCTGAGCTTGCGGACGGGGATGGTAGGCTTGGTCGCCCAATGGTCGAGGAGGGCGGCGGGCGGGGCGTTGCGCAGGAGGAAAAAGGCGTTGCCGACCAGCACCAGCGGCGGGCGGGCGTTGAAGAAACGCATGCCCTGAACCGGGAGCAACTCGCCGCCGGGCAGGCGCAAGCGGTGGGTGAAGGCCAGATCGTGGTCGCTGCTGTCCAGGTGCGGGACGAGCTCGGCCAACTGGCCGTGGAACTGGAGCGGCGGCGTGCCGGTGCCCGTTTCCAGCCAGGCGGTGTCACCCCAGCGGGTGAGCCAGTGCAGGAGTTCGGTTTCCGAAAGCAGCAGCGGTTCGTCATTTTCCTCGCGGCCTTTGTAGGTTGCGGCGAGCCATTGGATGAAGACCCAGTCGGCCGGCGGAAATAATTCCTGCTCGTGCATTGCCCGCGCGGCGATATCCAGTATCTCGGCCACGGTTCTGGGCTTTTCGCCGGAGCGCTGGCGATGGATGATAAACTGGACGGCGAGCAGGTAGCGATAGGGCTGGTCGGGCTGCGGCTGCGGCGCGCAGACCACGCGCAGAGCGGCGCGGGGTTCGTCGAGATATTTCGGTGCGGGCGGGGAGAGCCAGCCCTCGAGGTGCTGGATAAGATCCCGCTCGCGCTCGGCGGCCTGGGCTTGGACGAAGCGCTCAGTGTTGGTATAGGCGGCCAGCTCGGTGGGCGGCGAACGGTGGGCCTTGAGGAACAGGAAGGCGAGCAGTTCGAGGCGCGGCCGGCCCTGCGCCGCGAGCATTTGCGGCCACCATTCGGTGTCCGGGAAATCGCGCCGGGAGAGCGTCAGCCGGTCGAAGTAATCCTCCAGCAGCAGCCAGGCCCGCTGCGGGTCGGGGCAGACGGCGAAGTTCCGCAGGATGGCGTCGCGCTCGGCGACGTCGGTTTTCGAGTCGGACAGTTGCTGCCGCAGCGAGGCCAGCGCGCCATAGGCCTGCGAGAGCACGCTTTGCTGCGCGTCGTATTTGCTGGTGGCGGCCGGGTAACGGACGGCACCGGTTGCTTTGGTATCTCTAGCCATTGAATAAATCTGTTTTCCGATAGCTCAGGGGCTGCCGCGCACGGTGAAGGATGAAGGATGAGCCGCCGACGGTGGCGGTTCGGGTTTCCTCCCTCATGCTTCATCCTTTATCTTTCATACTTTCTTAGATCCGTTGCTTCATCAGCCGGCGACGCCTCCGGAGGTCTGCGCCCGCTCGGCCTCGCGTTTCTCCAGCTCGGCCAGGCGGCGCAACGCCTCGGGCAACCGCCGCAGGGCGATGAACTGGCGCTTGGCCTCTTTGTCGGGCAGTGCCGGTGCCCCGAGCACTTTCTGGCCGTCAGGAATGTCCCGCATCACGCCGGACTGCGCGGAGATCGTGACGTGGTGCCCGATCTTCAAGTGCCCCGCCAACCCGGACTGGCCGGCCAGGGAGCAGTAATTGCCCAGCTTGGTGCTGCCGGCGATCCCCGTCTGCGAGATAAGCAGGCAGTGCTCCCCGATGCTCACGTTGTGGCCGATCTGTACCAGGTTGTCAATTTTCGTGCCGCGCCCAATCGTCGTCGGCCCCAGCGCGCCGCGGTCAACCGTCACGTTCGCGCCGATCTCGACGTCGTCCTGTACGATGACGTTGCCCATCTGGGGAACTTTCCGGTGCATACCGTTATCGAGCACGTAGCCGAAGCCGTCGGCCCCGAGGACCGTGCCGGCATGGATGCGCACGCGGTCGCCGAGTTGGGTGCCGGCGTACAAGGTGACGTTGGGGAAAAGGTGGACGTCTTCCCCAAGCTGGCAGTTGGCACCCACCCAGACGTGGCCGCGCAAGACGGCTCGCGCGCCGATATGAGCGTTTTCCCCGATGAGGCAGTAGGGGCCGATGTGCGCCGAGGCATCCACCTTGGCCGACGCGGGCACGATCGCCGTAGGATGCGCGCCCGGTGGAAACTGAGGCTCTGGGAAAAACAGCGGCAGCACGCGGGCGAACGCCACCCGCGCACTTGCCACCCGGATGAGGGTCTTCACTGTGGAGGTGAAATCCGCATCCACCAAGACCGCAGTCGCCGCGCTTGATTCGGCGCGGGTGAAGTAAGTGGGGTTTTCGGCGAAGGTGAGGTCGCCGGGCTTGGCGCGATCCGCCGGCGCGAAACCGGTGATCGTCACCGAGCCGTCGCCCAGAACCTGGCCGTCCAGATGTCGGGCAATCTCAGTAGCCGTGTAAGCCATGGGGAAAAAGTCCGGGGGATTCCCGGCAGCCGGAGGGCAAGGGGCGATGAGTTGGCAGCGATTCATCAGAGGCCGCGTTCGTTGACGATGGCGTTCCGGGCACCGAGCACGATGACCGCTGGCTGCCACTGCTTGGCCTGCTTCGGGTTCACCACCGCAAAGCTCATAATCGTGATGCGGTCGCCTTTCTTGCCGAGATGCGCCACGGCACCGTTCAGGACGATGGCACCGGAGCCGCGCGGGGCGGCGATGGCGTACGTCTCCCAGCGGTTCCCGTTGGCTAGGTCGCTGCACAAGATGCGCTCGTGCGGCCGCAGCCCAACGCGGTCCATCAGGTCCTCATCAATGCCAAGGCTGCCCTCGTATTGGATGTCCGCCGCGGTGACGCGGGCGCGATGAATCTTCGATTTTAGTAAATGTATCTGCATGACAGCGGGCCGGCGGGCCGGCCCAGCGCGAGCCAATTCGCGCTCACTAAGTTTCACCAGTATAAAATGGCGCGGCTTCAATTCAATATCTCTTTTTCGCTAATTCCGGAGTTTCGCCCGCCATTTTCGACGTTACTTTGGAGTGCGGTGGCAAGCGCAACGCAACACCGCCTTGGCCACTGGGGCGGCGGGCAGCCAAAGCGGTGTCGCGCTGCGCT
>CAINDV010000217.1 GCA_903847485.1 uncultured Verrucomicrobiota bacterium | reverse complement strand
GGGGGAGGAGGTGACAGGCAAAGCCCCGTTTCTCCAGCCTGCGGGCAAAGCCTTCGTGCCGCTCGCTGTCCATGACATCGTTCAGAAATGGCGCCCAGGCGAAATGCCGGTAGCCGCGTCCCAGAAAGTGCTCGGCGGCCAATTGGCCTATCTTCACATTGTCCCCCTCGACGCGCGGCAGGGAAATCTCGTCGTTGACCAGCGTGATGGCCACCGTGGGGACGCCCGCTGATTTGACAAAATCCGCCAGTTCCTTGCGATAGCCCAAAATCGTGAGGATGCCGTCCCCGCGCCAGCCCAACGGCACACGTCCCGTGCCCCCTGGCGGCGTTGCCGGAAGAGGACCGTACCCTGATCCGGTCGGTAGTTCCCGGGCTGGGTGCTTGAACGAATCGATACCCATGCGCCTGATATGATAACCAACACAACAACCAGAACATAGTATGAAGCCATTGATCAAATGCATCTCAGCGCCCGAAACCAAGCGCGGGCTTTGCCGACTGTCGGCGGCGGCCGTCGCCGGTTTCCTGATGGCCGGCCTGGACTTTGACTTGCGGGCGGCGGACGCCGCGAAACTCATCCAACTCGATGCGAATTCGCCGGGCCGGGTGTTTGAGGGTGTGGGCACCGTGAGCGCCGGCGCATCCACTCGCCTGCTGCCGGATTACCCCGAGCCGCAGCGCGACCAGATTCTGGACTTCCTGTTCAAGCCGCGCTTCGGGGCCGGCTTCCAGCATCTCAAGGTGGAGATCGGCAGCGGCGAGAACTCCACCTGCGGCAGCGAACCATCTCATGTCGTCACCCGTGGGGAACTGGCCGATCCCAAGCCGCGGGGCTACGAGTTCTGGCTCATGGCCGAGGCCCGCAAACGCAACCCTCAAATCATTCTGGACTGCTTGCCGTGGGCTTACCCGGACTGCGTCGGCAAGCGGTTCTCGCCGGCGTCCGCCGAGTGGTTCGCCGCCTTCCTGGAAACGGCGCGCAAGCATTACGGGCTGGAACTGGACTGGATCGCCGCGGCGCAAAATGAGATGGGCACGGACCTGAACTGGATCCGGAAGGACCTGCGTCCGACCCTCGACGCCAGCGGGTTTGCCCGTGTAAAGCTGCAGGCGCCGGACGTCAACGACCACCATTGGCAGATCTTTGACACGCTGGAGAAGGACCCCGAGTTGGACCGGTTGATCGGCGCGGTGGGCTATCATTATCTGGATGGGCGCGACCCATGGGAGATTGATCAAAAGGACGGCCCCGCCGCCACGGAGAAAGCCAAGCGCTCCGGCAAGCCGCTTTGGGCGTCCGAGGAATGGAGCCAGTCGGGCAAGGAATGGGGCAACAAGGGGGCCCTCTATCTGGCCCGCCTGATGAACAAGGTCTACACACGCGACCGCGCCACCAAATACGAGATCTGGTGTCCCATCGACTCGATCTACGACCAGATCATCTGGGCCGATACCGGAGCGATGCAGGCCGACACGCCCTGGTGCGGGCATTACACCGTGTGGCCGGCGGTCTGGGCGCTCGCCCACACCACCCAGTTTGCCGAACCCGGCTGGGTCTATATCGATGCCGCCTGCGGGCAGATTGACACCAACACCTGGCGCGGCAGTCATGTCGCTCTGCGTGATCCCAAGACGGGGGATTGGTCGGTCGTCGTGGTAACCGGCGAGAAGCGGACCATCCAACTCACTGTTTTGCCGGGGCTGAAAGACGGTCCGGTTCACGTCTGGAAATCCACCGCGGCCGCCCAGTTCATCGAACAGCCGCCGCTTTCCTTGCGCAACCACACCATCGAACTCGATCTCGAGACCGACGCGATCTACACCTTCACCAGCACCACTGGTCAACAGAAAGGCTCCCATGGCACGCCGCCGCCCAGAAAGCCGTTCCCCTTTCCGTTCGAGGAGGATTTCGACGGCTATCACGCTGGCGACACGCCGCGCTATTTTTCCGACCAGAAGGGCACGTTCGAGGTGTGTCAGTCGCCGAAGGTCGGATTGTGCCTGGCGCAGATTGTGCCCGCGGAGGGCATTCTGTGGTTCGCAAAATTGCTGAAACCCCACACGCTGTTTGGCGACACGGACTGGCAGGACTGCGTGATCGAGGCCGACGTTTTTCTGAGTGGCGGCGATGTCGAAATCGGCGGGCGCTATGCCGACCGCGACAAGTTGGGCTACCGCTGGATCCTGACGCGCGACGGCCGCTGGCAACTCAACTGGCAATACACTCCTCTTGCATCCGGCCAGATCACAGGATTCAAACCGGCGGGATGGCATCATCTGCGTTTGGAGATGAAAGGCGACCGCATTTCGGGATCTGTGGACGGCAAACCGCTGGCGGCGGTCACCGATGCCTCGCGCGCCAAAGGCATGGCTTTCCTGGCCAGCACCTATGATCGCAACCTCTTCGACAACGTGCGCGTGGGGCCGATTCCCGCGGAAGCCGGGCGGTAACCCCAAGTGCCGACGCCGTTGGTCGTTAGCATTTCGGGCATGAGAGTAGAGCCAACGCCGCTTGTGGTATTGACGTGGTGCCTATGGGGGGCGCAAGCAGCGGCAGCCGAGGACCCATTCCCGCCAGTCCTTTTGGCTGTTGCATTCGTGGGCGGGGGGTAATCTCTGCTTCATCAAAGGTGACCCCATGGTGGTGCCACCTGAGCAGTTACGACTATGAATTATAGACTGACCTGGGCCCTGTGGCTGGGCGCGGCCGCTTGCGGGGCTGCGCTCTCGGCGCCGGCGGCGATCACCGTGAAAGATCTGAACTGCGACTATCGGAAGAACCCTCTGGGGATCGACAACCCCCGCCCCGGCTTGAGCTGGGTTCTGGACGCGGACCAGCGCGGGATGCGGCAGACCGCTTACCAGGTTCTGGTGGCCGGCAGCCGGGAGAAACTCGCGCAGGACGCCGGCGACCTCTGGGATAGCGGCACGGTGCCCTCGAGCGAGTCGGTGCAGGTGGAGTATCGCGGTCGGCCGCTGGCGAGCCGCCGGACGGCCTATTGGAAAGTGAGGGTATGGGACCAAGCCGGCCAGGCCTCCGGCTGGAGCCAGCCCGCGATGTGGGAGATGGGACTGCTGTCCGCTCCCGACTGGCAAGCCGCCTGGCTGAATGACGGCAAGGCCAATCCGCAGACCGACGAGGCCTTTTACCAGGAAGATCCGGCACCGTTATTCCGGAAAGAATTCGCCCTGCCCAAGCCCATCGCCCGGGCGCGGCTGTACCTCACCGGGCTGGGCTATTATGAAGCCAGCCTCAACGGCCGGCGCGTGGGCGACCAGATGCTCGATCCCGGGTGGACGCGATATTCCGAACGCGTGTTCTACAGCGTCTATGATGTCACCAAGCAACTCCGGTCCGGCACCAACTGTATGGGGGTGATGCTGGGCAACGGCTGGTATAACCCGCTCCCGCTGCAAATGTGGGGTTATTTGAACCTGCGCCAGCATGTGCCGGTGGGCCGGCCGCGGTTCCTGGCGCAGTTGGAGGTGGAATTCCAAGACGGCACCCGGCAAACCATCGCCAGCGACCGGAGTTGGAAGGTGGGCGAAGGCCCGATTCGCTTCGATAGCATCTACCTCGGCGAAATCTATGATGCGCGCAAGGCCGTGCCCGGGTGGGATGGCGCCGGCTTTGATGATGCGGCCTGGCGCCCGGCGGCGGTAGCGTCCGAACCGGTGGGCGCCCTGCGCGCCCAGGCCCAGCCGCCCATTCGCGTCACCAAAACCCTCAAGACCGCCAACGTCACCGAACCCAAGCCCGGCGTGTTCATCTTCGATCTGGGCCAGAATTTTGGCGGCTGGGCGACCCTCAAACTGGCGGCTCCCGCCGGCACCAAAATCACCTTGCGCTATGGCGAATTGCTGAACAAGGACGGCACGCTAAATCCCATGACCAGCGTTGCCGGCCAAATCAAAGGCGCCCGCAAGAACCGCGAGGGCAAGATGGAAAGCTCGGGCGGGCCGGGCACCCCTCCCATTGCCTGGCAGAGTGACACTTACATCGCCGCGGGCCACGGCGTGGAGACCTATACGCCGCGCTTTACTTTTCACGCCTTCCGCTACGTGGAGCTGACCGGTTTTGCCGGCCCGGTGACGCCCGACATGATCACCGGCTTGCGTCTCAACACAGATGTGGGGCGGGCGGGCGCTTTTGCCTGTTCCAACGACCTGTTCAACCGCATCCAGGACATGTGCGACTGGACGTTTTTGAGCAACTTGTTCAGCGTGCAATCCGATTGCCCGCATCGCGAGCGGTTCGGCTATGGGGGCGACCTGGCCGCCACCAGCGAGGCGTTCATGATGAATTACGACATGTCCACCTTCTACGCCAAAGCCGTCCGTGATTACAAGGACAGCGCCCTCACCAACGGCATGTTTACCGACACGGTGCCCTTTGTGGGGATCCAATATTGCGGGGTGGCGTGGGCCTTTCCGCATCCGTTGGTTCAGCGCCAGCTCTACCAATACTACGGCAACCGGCAGTTGATTGCGGAACAATTTGATGCCTCGAAACGCTGGCTGGACTTGGTCGTCAGCCAAACCCCGGGGCTCATCATCAAGGACGGGCTCAGCGATCATGAAGGCTTGGCGCCGGCGCCGGCGCCCGCGATGGTCACGCCGCTGTTCGCGGCCAGCGCCCGGATCGTGGGCGAACTAGCGGGCATCCTGGGCCGGGCGGAGGACGCAGCTCAGTATCAGCGGCTGGCCGGCGATATCCAGAAAGCTTACCTCGAGAAGTTCGTGGACCCTGCCACCGGCAAAGTCGGCCCCGGCAGCCAAGCCAGTCAATCCTTTGTTCTTTACCAGAATCTCATTCCCGCCGACCAGCGGCCCAAGGTGCTGCAGTTTCTCCTGGACGATCTGCGGGGACCGCGCGAAAAGCATCTCTCGACTGGCATCTACGGCACGAAGTATCTGTTCGAGTTGTTGTCCCGCGAGGGCCAGGCCGAACTGGCCTACACCGTGGCGAATCAGAAGACCTTCCCCGGCTGGGGTTACATGCTCGAGAACGGCGCCACAACCTTGTGGGAACATTGGAAAGGCAGCGATAACACCTTCTCCCTCAACCATCCCATGTTCGGTTCCGTCAGCCAATGGTTCTACCAGTGGCTCGGCGGCATCCAGCCCGACCCGGACGCCATCGGTTTCGATCGTATCTTGATCCGGCCGCAAGCGGTCCAGGACCTGAACTGGGTGCGGTCCAGCTACCAGTCGGTGCGGGGCAAAATCGTCAGCAATTGGCGGCGCGAGGGTGGCCGGCTCAAACTCGACATCGAAATCCCGGCCAACACCACCGCCTTAGTGTATGTGCCGGCCCAAACGGCAGAACAAGTGACCGAGAGCGGCCGGCCGACGGCCCAAGCCGATGGCGTCGAAACGGTGCGCGCCGAGCCCGGGGCGGTGGTCTTCCGCGTGGGCTCGGGCCGTTATCTCTTCGACGCGGCCCCCGCCAAATGATCAGTTTGTTTTATTAGTTTGGGTATCAGCTTTTACAATCATGACAAGAGCACAAATTTCTTATTTTGAAAGGGGAGGAAGAATGAACTTCAAGAACAGTACGGCTTTTCTATGCCACTGCATCGTGGCAGCGGGCCTGACCATTGCAGGGATTCAATTGGTCGCTTCAACGACAACTGACGCGGCATGCCCGAGGCAGGACATCCGGTTTTACAAGAACTGTAAATTCTACCTGGGCGACGTAACAGGCGCGGAAGAACTGACTTTTCCCGATAATGCCTGGGCAACCGTGTCGCTCCCCCATATGGTGAAGCTTGAAGACAAGATCAGCACCCACGGCCCCGACGGTTACAAGGGGATCTGCTGGTATCGCAACAACTTCACGCCCGACACCTCCTATCGCGGCAAAAAGGTGTTCATTGAAATTCAGGGCGCTATGCAGGTTACCGACGTATGGATCAATGGCGCAAAAATAACGACCTTCTACGGAGGATACACGCCATTTATGCTCGATATTACTAGTGATCTGAAATTCGGCCAAACAAATGTTATTGCCATGCGTTTAGACAGCCGGGCGAACGCACAGGTACCGCCGGGAACAAAAGTTCCGGATTTCATGTACTTTGGCGGGCTTTACCGGAATGTGTTCCTGCATGTCACCGACCCACTTCATATAACCGACGAGCTGTTCGCCAATGTAGAAGCCGG
>CAINDV010000216.1 GCA_903847485.1 uncultured Verrucomicrobiota bacterium | reverse complement strand
GGCTCGGCAGGAGCCGCGCCCTACCACGGTCGGCATTTGCAAACACGCTTTCTCCTACTCCGACGGCCTGAAATTAATATCGCTCCCGACGACCGACTTTAGCACGCCGTAGCACTTCAGCACAGGCTTCACGTAGGCCCGCTTGGGCCGCCGCGATTCTCCCGGAGCCGACTCCACCTTACCTTCGGGCCGCGCGGCCTCAGGTGCTTCCGTGACGTGTTCGTTACCAAGTGATGGCATCATAGGTCTGGTTCAAAATAGGTTGTGAGTTAGTTCCTGACAGATGGGCGGAGCTACCTTGGGCCGGCGCGCTGGCGGCGGCGGCGGTGCTCACGGCTTGCAGGCGGAAGAAGCGGCTCTCCGCGTTGAGACTTAGGGCCACGGTGTTGTGTCCGCCCTGCACCGCCGGTGTGGCTGGCACGTTCTCCCAGGTGCCGTCCAGCGCCGGACGGGCCTGTAACTGCCACTGCGAAGGTAAGTCCGGCCAGGAGAGTGTCACGCCTTCCGTAGTAAGTGCGACCGCCAGCGCCGGCGCGGCCACCAACTGTGCGCCCGTCGGAGTTTCCGTCAGCACGAGGAAGGCGTTGGCACCTAGCTCGCCGCGCCCGGTGAACACCAGGGTGTTAGCCTGGCCTGCGGCTAGGAACGCGCCTAAGTCCAGCGCCCGGCTTTCTCCGTCCACCAGCGCGCCTAGTGGCACCGGTTGGCCGTTCACGGTGATCGCCAGCGACCGCAAGCCCGGTTGGCCGTTGAACACTTGCAGATACCGCTCCACCTGCGGAATCCCGGTGAGCCGCTGCTCCACCACGCCGCCCGCCGCGACTAGCAGCGACGTGAACATCGGATCGAAAGACTTACCCCGCCCGCAGGCGTCAATGGACATCACATTCACCGTGGAGGGGCCGGCAGCCTCCTTGGTCGCGGTCAGCACCACCTTCACGGTGTTATCTGGCAGCGGGGTGCGGGCGACCAGAGAAATGGTGCCGATGGGGTTGGGCGTCAGCGGATTGTTGCCACTGTCATAGGCGATGCCCGAGATTACGCAGTTATTCATCACCATCGCCTGCACACTGCTCAGCCCGGAGGCGTTGATGAAAGTCATCTCCGCGCTGGGCGGCGTGGTGGTGGTGGTGAACGAGGCGGTGGTGATGGCCGTGCATGGTGTGGACGCGGGCGTGAACAGCAGCACCACCGACTTATCCTGCAACACCACGCTGAACGTGCCGCCGCCCAAACCGCCGTCGGGCGTGAACCCGGTGGTCGTCAGGATAAACTTGTTCGCGTTAAACAGGTTCACCGCGCCGCTGGCGGTGGCGATGACCCAGGAGTTGGCCTTGGTGTTGTCGAAGTTCGCGCCCGCCCCGGAGATGGCGATGGTGAACTCCTGCCCAGTGTTGACGGGCTTATTGGTGGCCGTGATGGTGAGATCGCCGGTGATGTTGATCCAATCCCAGCCTGCGCCGGGGCTGCCAGTGGCATTGGCCATCTCCCAGGCGTAGGTGCCGCCGGGTCCCCAGATGACATCGCCCTGCTGGGGATTGTCATACACCGCCCAATCCGAGAACTTCGTGATGCCTGTCCGCGTTACCGTCGAGCCGGTGACGGTGCCCGCCCAGTCCCAGAAACCTGCCCCGCCGGTGGCCGTGTAGCGACAGACCTTCGGAGCCGTCAACCCATCGGCGCACGGCAGGGTCAAGTCTGCCACGTAGTTGTTGCCGGTGGGGGTGATGGTCCAGTAAATCCCGGTGACACCGCTGCCCGGCGGGTGTGGGTGATTGGCGTCCACGCGGTCCACTTGGATAGCGGTGAGCGGAGCGGCACCGGTCAGGTCGGTCACATGGATCTTTATAGCCTCGCCGTTGTAGCTCCCGGCCAGGCCAAAGAAGTACTCGGACTCCGGGCCTGAGACCGCCGTGCCCACCGGCTGCGTCTTGCGGATGACTCCCAGGTTGCTCAGCGTGCCCTGGACTTGGACGTAGTCGCCGCTTTCCGTCTCAATCAGCGTCGTGCCGGCCGTCACGGTCACATCGTCAAACCAGGTCGTGGAAGCCAGCGTCAGGTTCTGCGCCGTCTCGCCGTCAAAAGTTATCATGTGCCCATCGGTGGTCAGCGTGCCGTCCCCCTGGACCACCAGGTTGCCGCTTACGGTGATGTCATCGGTCAGCACCAGTTCGCCGTCGGTTTCAATGAGAATGTCCACATAGTCGCTGGCGCTGATGAGCTTGCCCTTGGTGATGGTCAGCTTCTTCGTCGCCTTGAGCTTGCTGGTGGCCGTCACCGTGGCCGTCTTCGGATCCTTGTTCACCGTGAGATTGTAGAAGGTGAGCGTGCCGGGGGTGGTGGCAGCCAGGATTTGATCGGCCCCGCCGACCAGTTGCACCGTGCCAGTATCGTAGTTAAAGGTGCCCTTGTTGGTGAAGTTGCCACTGACCTGGAGCGTATTGGCCCCCAGGTTCAGCGTGCCGGCGATGGTGAGATTCCTAAACGGGCCGACGGCACCAACCAGGTCCACGGTGATGCCGGCGGGGAGGACCACGTCATCCCCGGTGGCGGGCACGGTGCCGCCCCAGGTGGCCGGGTCATTCCACGAGCCATCTTTCACCGGCGTGCGGGTGGGCGGGTTCACCGTGACGCTCACCGAACCAATCACGGGGTTGTAGTTGGCCGTGACCGTCGGCGTGAAGGTTACACTTTGCAAAGCCGTGCCGACTCCGGGTGCGGTGCTGGGCGTGGTGAAAGCAAAGTCGCCGGCCACGGATGCGGAACCACCGCTCAGGGTGGAACTGGCCAGCGTCTGGCCGTAGGTGATGGCGCTGGCCGTGGGCCAGGTGTTCACCAGCGGCGTGGCTTTGTTCACGGTCACGTCGGCGGTGCCGGTGACGGTGGTGTAGTTACCGGTGTCGGTTGGCGTGAAGGTGACACTCTGCGACGCCGTGCCTGCGCCGGGCGCGGTGGAGGCAGTGGTCCAGGCGAAGCTGCCTGTCGGCGTCGCCGCCCCGCCACTCAGGGTGGAACTGGCCAGGGTCTGGCCGTAAGTGATCGCCGTGGCCGTCGGCCAGGTCGTCACGTTTGGGGTGGCTTTGTTGACCGCCTGGGTCAGCGGGTTGGACGTGCTGGCACCGTAGTCGCCGTCCCCGCCGTATTCCGCCGTGATGCTGTGATCGCCCAGACTCAGGGCGCTGGTGCTGTAGGTGGCGGTGCCCCCGCTTAACATGCGCGTGCCCAGGGTCGTGCCGCCGTCATTGAAGGTGACCGTGTCCGTGGCGGCGCTCGGGGAGACGGTGGCGGTGAAGATGACGCTAGAGCCATAGGTGGACGGATTCAGGCTGGAGGCCAGGGTGAGCGTCGTAGGCGTTGGACCGACGCTAATCATCACCCGGTTGCCCGCGCCACTCTGCGCTACCGCCACGAACCGGTTGTTGCCGTAGGTGACGGAGATCCAGTTGTTATCCGCCGCCGAGGTCCGGCTGGTCCAGGTGCTGCCGTCCGGGCTGGTCATCACCCGGTTGCCCGTGCCACTGTATGCCACCGCCACGAACAGGTTGTTGCCGTAGGTGACGGATAGCCACTGGTTAGCCGCTGCCGCGTTCTGGCTGGTCCAGGTGCTGCCGTCGAGGCTGGTCATCACCTGGTTCCCCGTGCCGCTGTTTGCCACCGCCACGAACCGGTTGTTGCCGTAGGTGACGGATTGCCACTGGATAGCCGCCGCCGCAGTCCGCCCGGTCCAGGTGATGCCGTCGGGGCTGGTCATCACCCGGTCGCCTGTGCCGGAACCGGCCAGCGCCACGAACAGGCCGTTG
>CAINDV010000215.1 GCA_903847485.1 uncultured Verrucomicrobiota bacterium | reverse complement strand
TCCGTCATTCTGCCGTATTCTCTGGATCCCTCGCTGATCGGGGAAATTATCACCAAGACGAAGCAGATTGCAACTGAACTGCGGGTCGTCGGATTGATGAATGTCCAGTATGCCGTTAAGGACAAAACGGTGTACTGCCTTGAGGTTAATCCCCGGGCTTCACGGACCGTTCCCTTTGTCAGCAAATCCATCGGGGTTCCCCTGGCAAAACTGGCGGCCAAAGTGATGGTAGGGAAGACGCTCGAAGAACTTGAATTTACGAAGGAGGCCGGTCCCCCGATGTGTACTGTCAAGGAATCGGTTTTCCCGTTTGTCAAATTTCCGGGCGTGGATATCATCCTTGGGTCATGCGAATTCTCTCTGGCATTCAGCCCTCCGGCGCGCTGCACCTTGGCAACTACTTCGGCATGATGAAGCCGGCGATCGAGTTGCAGGACTGCGGCGAGGCGTTTTATTTCATCGCCGATTATCACTCGATGACGTCGCTGTTCGATCCCGCTATCCGGCGCCAGAACACGCTTGAGGTCGCCCTCGACTTCCTCGCCTGCGGACTCGACCCGAAGAAAGCCGTGTTTTTCAAGCAGTCCGACGTGCCGGAAGTCACCGAGCTGACCTGGCTGCTCTCCACCATCACGCCGATGGGCCTGCTTGAGCGTTGCCACAGCTACAAGGACAAGCTCGCCAAAGGCTTCGCGCCCAGCCACGGACTGTTCGCCTACCCGGTGCTGATGGCGGCGGACATCCTCATCTACGACTCGAACATTGTGCCCGTGGGCCGCGACCAGAAGCAGCACGTCGAAGTCACCCGCGACATCGCCATCAAGTTCAACGAGCAATACGGCGAAACCTTTGTCATCCCCGAGCCGCAAATCCGCGAGGAAGTCGCCGTCGTGCCCGGCACCGACGGCCAGAAGATGGCCAAGAGCTACGGCAACGCCGTGAATCTCTTCGGCGACGAAAAAGTCATTCGCAAGAAAATCATGTCCATCGTCATGGACAGTCGCTCGCCCGCCGAGCCCAAGCTCGACGCGGAGAAGAACAACGCCCTACAGTTGCTCAAGCTCGTCGCTCCGCCGGCCGTGGCGAAGGATTTTGAATATCGTCTGCGCGCCGGTGGCCTCGGCTACGGCGATTTGAAGAAAACCCTCTTCGAGCACTACTGGACCAGCTTTGCCGCCGCCCGCGCCCGCCGCGCAGAACTCTCGGCAAACCTGGACCACGTCCACACCGTCCTCCGCGATGGCGCCGCCAAAGCGCGGGCCAAGGCGCAGGAGGTTCTCAAACGGGCGCGCCAGGCGAGCGGATTGGAGTAGGCGGCGTTAGTGGCTCAGGCGTCTCGCCTGCGGCTGTCCGAACAGCCGTCCCGGCTGTCGGTCGGGAACACCAACCGGAACGGTTGGCCGGACGGAGGCAGCCGGGACGGACGGCCCCACTATCCAGTTATTTCGGCGCGGGACTGGGATTGCCGATGTCCACGACGAATTTCCACGCGCCGTCGGGTTGCCTCTTCCAGACCGTCACGTATTTGCCGTGGTGGGAGTTGGTTTGACCATCGGCGGTCGGAGCACGGTAATCGTAAGTGCCCCAAGTGTAGCCCAAGTCGCCGCTGCGGGAGAGTTCGGCGGCGATTGGCACCCATCTCAATTCGCTACCGCTGAGGGCGGTCATCGTCTGGCGTATGGCTTCGCGACCTTTCACAGGCGGTTCGCCCGCCGGCAAGAGCGTCGCGCCCTCGGCGGCAAAGGCGAAGAAGGCTTCGGCGGCGTCTTTCTGGGCGGCGAGTTTTGCGAACGCGGTGTCGGCGGCCAGCAGCGCGTCAGAGGTGGGAGTTTTCTGCGCCTCCGCCCGGCCGGAAGCGGGCTGGGGTCGGCCGCGTTCGTGGCTGAGCAGCCATTCGTAGAAAGCCGGGTTGTCGTAGGTTTCGGTCCAGGCGTCGTGCTGGGCTTCGGGATAAACAGTGAACTTCACTTCGGTGCCGCCCACGAGTCGCAGGGCGTTGACCAGCCTGGCCGATTCCTCCAGCGGCACCACCGGGTCTTTGGCCCCGTGAAAGGCCCACACTGGCAGCGCCCGGACGGCAGCGGCCTGATCGCGGCTGACCAGGAAAGCTTCGATCATGTTCGCGCCGCCGCAGATGGGCGCGATGGCGGCGAAGCGGCCCGGCGCGGCCAGGCCCAGGCTCCAGGTGCCGTAGCCGCCCATGCTCAGGCCCGTGACGTAGAGGCGGTTGGTGTCCACGGCGTGTCGCACGGTGAGGTCGTCGAGCAGGCGCAGAAGGGCGTCGGCCTGCCAGAGTTCGTCGGTCGGGCATTGCGGCGCGACGACGAGGAATGGGAAGTTGGTGCCTTGCCGGATGAGCTTGGGCGGGCCGTGGACGGCGACCTGCCACACGTTGTTGCCGCGCTCACCAGCACCATGGAGAAAGAGCATGAGCGGCCACTTTTCCGCGGCCTGCGCTTCGTAGCCGGGCGGCAGGTAAAGCAGGTAGGGCAACTTCCCGTGGCGGGCAGTCTGCCAGTTGAAGACTTGTGGAGCCAGCGGCTCCGCGGCGCGGCTGGTGGGCGTCATGGTTGAACCGAGGTTGATGGTCAGGGCGCTGACCAGGAGGATGTGGGTGATGTTTTTCATAAAATCAAGCGGGGTATAAGAATGGAGACCACAGATGGACAAAGATGAACACAGATGGGGAGAAAATCGAAGTCCGAGCGGTCGGATGGCGGGGACTTGTGAAATGCTGCTCGCAGCTTTTGACAGCAAGATTGCCGGTTTTTGAGGGTCGTGATTTCGGACTTCGACCTTCGACCTTCCCATCTGTGTTCATCGGGCAAGTGTCATTGGATGTTGGTCAGGGGAAGTGTGAAAATCGAGGTGTCATTGGTTCTAGGTCAGGTGGTATGAAAATGCTTTTTAGGAAACACATATTTGAAAGTTTTGACCAGGGGCTGTTCGTCCGGCGCGTGTCGGCGCAGCCGGTAGCAGCGGATTTGATTGGCTTCCAGATCCACCTCGGCGCGCACCAGGCGGTTAATCCACAG
>CAINDV010000214.1 GCA_903847485.1 uncultured Verrucomicrobiota bacterium | reverse complement strand
GGCTCCAAATCGTCCCGCTCGCCGGCAATCGGCCTGCGCCACTATGTCACACCTGCGCCCCTTCGATCCACCACCTACGCGCAGCGCCCAACCGCCGGCCACAATCTCGGGGGCTACCCCCCGAACCCCTCACACCGGATGCACCTACGGTGCAAACTGCCATGCGAAAGCATCTAGCTAAAGTACTGAATACAAGTAGTTTGCGATGTTTACAGATTGTAAACAACGACTAGCGGACCAAGCCACAACACATTGATTTCCAAATGCTTGCGCTTGTTTACTCACAGAATTACGCGCACGACACCTCCTTGCCACCTCTCTCTGGGCGACATTCTCGGCATTACGGGATTGACCGGCCATTCGTGATCCGACAGGTTTCCGATCTCGAAGACACAGGCAATTTATGGTCGCAGGAAAACAACCCCAGCAACCGCCCGGCGAACGGATCGGTCCGGAGAGACTGACCTTTGTCTGGGGTATGGTCAGCAGGCCACCGCCGAACTCGTAAACTCCTGCTTTTTCAAAACGGCCTTACGCACCGATAGCCAGGACATGGCCACTTGGGCTGAAACACATTTCGGCCCTCCCTTGCGCGCCTCTGATTTGGAGTCTCAGCTGCGCAATCCCTGCCCGTGAGCCTGCGCGGGGTTGTGCTCCTGGGTCAAGATCAAGATACAACGACAGCGTTAACCATATTGGACGACACCGCTGGAATTTATCTAGCCCCTCCTTCACACCCGCCAAAATGACCTAATCGAATTCGAGGCCCTTCACTCGGTGCCTGGTTGCCAAGTTAATGCCCGAGGTATTTCATCACCGCTTCGGTGCGGGAGTGGACATGGAGTTTTTCATAGATGCGGCGGACGTTGCCGCGCACGCCATCCATGGAAAGGCCGAGGTTGTCGGCAATCTCCTTGTACCGGTAGCCCTTGGCCAACTGGTCGAGGAACAGGCGCTGGTGCGGGGTCAAGGCTTCTGCCCCCGGGGCGGAAGTTTGGGCCGTTTGGAAGTGCTGGACGATGCGGCGGGCAATCTGGGGCGTGATGGGCGAGCCGCCTTCATGCACCTCGCGAATGGCACTGACCACCTGGCTCGGCGACGTGCGCTTCAGCAGATAGCCGCTGGCCCCCGCCAGCAGCGACCGGAACAGACGGTCATGATCTTCATACACCGTCAGCATCATGAACTGGGTCTTCGGTAGCATCTCTTTAAGCCGGGCGACACAGACCACGCCGTCCAGGCCGGGCAGGTTGATATCCATCAGGACCACGTCCGGACGCAGCTCCGGCAAGCTGGCAATGGCTTCTTCCGCCGAGGCGCACGCTCCGACGAGCGCAAAATCCGGCACTCGACCCAGGAACTCCTGCAAGTCTTCGCGTAACTTCGGGTCGTCTTCGACGAAGGCGAGCCGGATCGTAGGCGGATTTGGGTGAGGTATCTTCATGGTTGGAGGCTCATTTCAGCACGGGTTTCTGCCGAAGCGGGAGTCGGAAAGTGAGCCGGGTGCCGTGCCCTGGAGCGGTGTCGCAGACAAACTCACCGCGGCACTGCTTGAGGCGCGAGCGCAAGTTGGCCAAGCCGTGACCGCCGGGTGCCGGAACCTTGGTCAGGTCGAACCCCCGGCCGTCATCTTCGACAGAGACCACGAGACTCTCGTTCTGGAGCACCACCGCGATGCGGACGTTCTTGGCGGCCGCGTGTTTGACGAGGTTGTTGAGCGCCTCTTTGGCGGCGAGGTAGAGGTCGTGGCGGGCTTCAGCCGAGAGAGCCACGCGCCACAGATCGGCCGGAGCCTCGATGCGGCAATTGATCTTCAGCGGTTGCAGACGTTCGTTAGCGTAGCCAGTCACATACTGGACCAGGCTCTCCAGGGTGTCGTTCTCCGGGCTGACGGCCCAGACCGTTTCATCGAGTGACTCGACTAGGTGCCTAGCCTGCTCGGCAATCTTTCGCGTGTGGGTCTGGACTTTGTCGGGAAGGACGCTGTCCGCCACCGCCAACTCGCTCAACCAGGCGATATGCGTCAGGCCGGAGCCGAGGTCGTCATGGATGTCTTTGGCGATGCGGGTGCGCTCGCGTTCGAGGGCGTGGACGCGAGTCATTTCGGCCAAACGGCGGCGCGCCCGGTGCCGGGCCAACAGCCAACCCGTGGCGACCAGGCTGGCCATACCCGTCGCCACCCACCCAAACTTAAACCAACCGGTCTGCCAAAAGGCTGGCAGCACGCGGAACGGGAGCGCGGCCTCCGCCTTGCTCCAGATGCCATCGCGGTTGGCGGCCGTGACCAGGAAACGATAATCCCCCGGCGGCAGGCGGCTGTAAGTGGCCGCGCGGCTGGCGCCGGCCACGATCCACTCACGCTCCAACCCCTCAAGCCGATGTTTGAATTGCACCGCTTCCGGTGCCGTGAGACTCAACCCAGTGTATTGAAATTCACAGCGATACATGCCCGGCGGAATCTGGAACGCTGGTGCCGTGGCGTCGGAGGCGTTCAGCGCAGTTGCCTCACGGACCTCTTCCCCGTTGAGCAACACACGCTCGATGCGTACGACCGGCGGGTGTGCGCTGACGGGGACGGTGGCGGGATCAATGCACACCAGCCCGTGCATCGTCGCAAACCATAGTTTGCCATCGGTAGTGCGGCAGCCGGCCGGTTGGACACCGCCGGAACAAACCAGTGTGGGCAGGCCGTCCCTTTCCCCGTACGCCGTCGAATGAATCCGCGGCAGTTCGCCGTCCATGAACTGACGGAGGCTGTTCTTGCTGACGCGAAAGACGCCCCGGCGGGAGCCGAACCAGAACCAGCCCAGGCCGTCGTCGAACATCTGGCAGATCGTGTTGTCCCACAAACCATCAGCGGTACCGCAGACCACGAACCGCGCATTCTTCCAACGCGCCAGGCCCCCGCCGGCGGTGCCGATCCACAGCGCGTGGTCCTCGCGGTCAAAATGCAGCGTCCAGATCAAGTCGCTGGGCAGGCCGTTGGTCCGCGTGAAACGTTCCCACTGGTTCCCGTCCCAGCGAAACAGGCCGTTGCCGCAGGTGCCGGCCCAGATCCCGCCGGCTTTGTCCTCGGCGAAACAGCGCACGTCGGCGATCGGCTCGGGGTTGGGCAGGGTGAGCGCGCGACAGGTCCCGTCCGCGCTGATTTGCGCGACAGTGTTCAACGCACGTTGGCCGACCCAGAGCCGCCTCCTTGAGTCTTCAAACAATGCGCTAACTTCCGTCGCGAGCGGCGCGGCGCTGACGGGATCGAATCCCCGGCCGGTGGATCGGTACAGGCCACTTCCGCGCGTGGCGACCCAAACATTGCTCGCGCTGTCCACCCGCACCGCCGTAATCAACGGCAGCGCCGGGCCGTTGGTGACCTCGCTGAAACTTCCGTCCACCAGCCTATGCAAGCCCCCGCCATCGGTACCCACCCAAAGGCCGCCTTCCGTCGCCGGACAAACTCCCGTCACCCGGTCGGCCCCCAAGCCCGGCCGGCGGTCGTAGGTGTGGAAGAGCGCGGATTGAATCCGGCTCAGGCCGTTCTCGGTGGCGACCCAGACATTGTCCTCGCGGTCGGCGAGTACGAAGCGGGTGTAGTCGCTGGCCAGCCCGTCGCGCGCTGTGAAATGGAGCACCACGCCGTTCGTGTCGAAACCAAACACCCCGTCCCCGAACGACGCCAGCCAGAGCCGGACTTGGTTGTCTTCCGCTCCCCACTGGAACATCGCTCGGGATTTCCACGCCTGGGCCGCGCCTTGCCAGAGCCAGGTACCGTTCCGCCACAGCCCCATTTGACTCTGGGTGCTGATCCAATAGCCCCCAGTCCGGCTCGGACCGTGAAATCCTCCGTAACTACCTTGGAGAACGATATTCACCTGCCCGTGTTGCCGGTGCGCGAGGACTTCGTTTGTGGTCATCCAGATAGAACCGTCGAAACCGAGGCGGATATTGAGCTTGCTGGGGCCCTGCGGCCAGAGCTTCGCTCCGGCGTCGAAATGGCCGCTGGTGAACCGCATCATCACGAGGTCTTCAGGCATCAGCCAGAGGG
>CAINDV010000213.1 GCA_903847485.1 uncultured Verrucomicrobiota bacterium | reverse complement strand
TGCAGCCATTTCGCAAGCGTGCGATCCGGTTCCACATGCCGATAGCTGATGAAAGCCTCGTATTCAAATCCTTCGTCCCCGCTCGATGCCCGGCTAGCAAACTCAGGAATGGCGGGCAGTGGTTCTTGGTCGCTGCTGGGCGATTTGGCCGAGGCCTCCTTCACTGCCAGCGGTGCTGGGGTTGTCTGCGAGGCCCCGCACTGCGGGCACCGGATATCCCAACCCGCTGCCGCACTGTCAATCGCCAGCTTCTGCCCGCATACCCGGCACTGGAAGCGGATGTCCCCCATGGCTCAGGTTCTTGTTCTCCGCAGCCCTTGGGGATGGTCGGCCGTCGCCGTGTCGTTGACTCCATAACTGTCCACGATACCGTCGGTGATCGCGCGCCGCCAGTTGTCGCCGAACTTGATCTCGGCTTTGTCGAACCAGACATCGTGCTTTAGCTGTTTCGGATCAGCGTAAATGCGGCGGACCAGTTCCTCGTTGGCGTCGTGGCCGTAGCTGAGGAAAATCCTCAAAGGATGAAGGGCGGTTTGAGCCTCCTCACATCGGCTGATGCCGGAAGAGACTTGGCCGTGTTCGGGGCAGACCCAGTGCTTGCCGACTTGGGTCAGCGGTTGGGCGCACCTGGGGCAGTGAATGTCCGCAAGCATGAGATGTTGTCTTTGATTTGTCGGCCCGTTGTCAAGCGGCCGCTTCGTTCGCGCAGCGCTGTCGGCGTTACGCGGCGTTCAGAGGCCCCAGGTTTCCTGGGCTGCGAGCGCCAGTTCGGCCACGCGGCGGAAGTCGCGGTCCCTGAAGTCCCGCTTGAACTCGCCTCCAAAGCCTGCAACGCCGGCGGGTAGGCGCATTGTTCCCAATTGGCGCAGTGCAGTTCCAGATTCTTGGGGTCCGTCTGGTCGTGATTCTTCCACCGGCACGATGTCTTGCCGGCCACGCCGAGACGCCCCACGCCGGCCAGTTCGCCTTCGGAGCAGGCTTTGATCACGGTGCCCAAGCCTTCCGGGTCCAGCCAGACGGCCAGATGGCAGGTCAGCGGCTCCACCTCGGCCCAGTCGCCGGCGGTCAGGAGTTGCGCCCGCCAGACGCGCACGCCGCGCTGGTTCATCGGCTTGTGCCAGAGTTGCAGGCGGCCTTCCAGCACGCCGTAAATCTCCACCGCCGGCAGGCTGTGGACGTGGATGTCCTGCTTGTCGCGCGGGGTAAAGAAGCTCCAGGTGAAGCCCAGTCCCTGCCGCTGGTAAGGCAGGTAGGGATCGGCCACGCGCAGGTTGAAGGCGCGGTCGCCGGCCGCGAGGATACGCCGGATGTCCGCTCCGCGCGCCACGCGCACGCCTTCCGGATGGGATGCCGCCCAGTGCCCGGCCTGCGCGTCCATCGAAGGCGCGCCCGGTGCCGGACCGAGGCGAGCGGGGTTGGTTTGGAGATGACGGGCGATGGCGCGGATGTTCGGCTCCTTACAGCGTTCCGCGATTTCGCCCAGAGTCCACCAATGGAGCGTATCCTGGCGCTTTGCCAGTGCCGCCCAACCGTCCTCGGTGAGCGATACGGTGACCGGGTGCAGCAGCCATTCCTTGGCCAAGCCAGGGTAGCGCGGACTCTCGCCGGAGTTGGGAATCCCCTCCAGTTCGCTCTCCAGGAAGTAGCTTTGCGGCGGCAGGCCAAGGTCGCCCTCCATCACGCGGGCCAAGGCGTGGTAAAGGTCTTCGGCCGGCTGGAACTTCGTCGGTGGGAAGGCTGGGTGGCCCTGCTTCTCAATCAACAGGTAGCGTTCGGGCTGTCCGTCCATCGGGCGCTGGCGAATGAGGCAGTAAAGAACCAGCGAGAGTTTGCTGGCTTGAACCGCCGGCGGAGTAGTTTGCATGGCGGGACAGAGTTCAAAATGGATGCCGAATTGAAAAGCCTTTTCGCGCGACAAGCGCAGCGGCGATTTGGCTCAGCACGGATTTTGACCAAGGCGAAGCAGATTGGCTGCATGAGCCAAGACTGCAGGCGTGGCTACCACATGCGTCTGATCTGGAGAAGTGGATCTGGCTTGATGGCCGACCGCCACCTCCGGTGTGGGCGAGCTTCAGTGTGGCAGCACTTCGGGTAAGGCGTTCTCGAAGGCTGTCACTGCCGCGGGGAGCGGGCCTACGGCGGTGAGCCTGTAGCGGGTGAAGCGGTTTGGCGAAGTCGTGGCGAGGCTCTTCACCGCATCGCGGAGCGCCCGCGAATCAGCGGAAATTGCCGCAGTATGCCGCGCCAGTGCCAACGCAGGTTCTGGCGGCTGCGCACGGCGGCCCCGATATGAAGCAGAACCCGCCCGGATCGGCTGAGGCTCAGGCGTGATTGAAGTTGCTGGCGACGGGTAAGTGAGACGGGGTGGGAATGGAGATTCATGGGAGGAAGGCAAACATTGGAAGACCACCAAGTGAAGCGCTGGATGCACGACAGACAAGAGTCACGCTCGGCGTGGTCGGGCACCTTGCTGAGGTCGCTCGGCCAGCCGCAACGGATCACTCGTGGCTTGGGCATGAGTAAAAGCTTACCTACCCGCCCTGCCATGTTCTACCGACGTTTTCGCCCAACTTCTGCGCTTTTGCGAGCCGACGGCTGAGCCAAAACGGACAACTTCTGCGCCTTAACTGTCCCACCGATTTGCTCGACTATTCTTGCCACCAAGGTTGCCGCAGGAGAACAATGCCTCCATGCCAGCGATGCCCAGATTTCATCTCACATTCCTGCTCAGGCAGGCGTGTGAGGACGGCAAATCAATTAACCAATTGGTGCAAGACATCAACGACCTCAGCGCCAGGAACCACGGGAGTGGCCGCGTCAACCGCAGGTTCTTGCGGATGCTCAAGGACGGCTGCCCGACGGTCGGCCTGACGCTGGAGGTCGCCGCCGCGATGACCGACTATTTCCGGACCATCAAACTGATCCAGGACGACCCACTGCTGCTGGCTTACGAGGCGCTGATTGACAATCTGGTCCGGGTTCCGCACGTCCATTTTCTCTACGGGGCCAAGCCCCGGCCCAAGGAACGCCGCGTGGACGTCAGCCGCTGGGATCTCGACGCGGGTGCCCATGTGCTCACCGCTGCTTCGCGAGCCTGCGCCCGATGCGAGTTCCACAGCGAGCATGTGCTTTGGCACAGCCCGGCCTCCATGCAAACCGTCCAGGCCGAGCCGTGGCTGCGCGTCCTCGACGAAGACACGCATAGCGTCGTCTCCATCGGCTCGCCGCTGGCCTCGCTGAGCACCGAAGTGATGCTCGCGAGGATGTTTGGGGTGAAGCCGTTTCAGACCCCGGACGCCGCTGCTGTAAGCAAGCTGCCGTTCTGGTATTGCTGGGCGCCGGTAATCGCGGAGAAATTCCGCAGCGCCTTCGCCCTCACCACGGTCGAACTATCCGCCCAGCAAAAAGACATCGGAGCACGCGTGCGCGCCAATCAATCCCACGCCTTCGGTCTCGGCGACAAAGTCTTCGAAGTCACCCGCACCGGGAAGGCCTGGCAGATGCACGGCATTGTAGCCGCTCAACGCCGACCCGCCGGCAATCTCTGGCTGGTCGTCTCGGGCCTCGCCGGCCCGGCCACTTGCGCCGCCGCCAAGTTGGTGCCGGACATCCGGGCCATGCTCCCCTGGCAACCGCACCGGATTTCGCCGGTGCTGTGGGTGCCGGTGATTGCCCACGTCAAGGAAGGTGCTGCCAATCACGCCCGCGGCGACATCCGCGAACTGGACCAGGTTCAATTCGCCGGCCCGACCCACTTGGTCACGCCATGACCCCGTTCCTGCACCGGCTGCTCATCGGCGCGACAGTGTGTCTGGCTCTCGCGACTGCAGGCATCACCCACGGAGCGCCCACGCCGTCGCCGAACAGCCTCGTGCTCACGGTGGCGGCGGCCTTCCCGCTGCCCGCTACCAGCGGCTTCTGGCAGCGACCGAGATCAAGCCGGGGCACTCCTTGCCGCATGAACAGATCAAGAGCGGCGAGCACGACTCCATCGAGATCCAGCCGGTTGCTCTCGTCGAACCGTTTGATCTGCTCCAAGTTTGGGCATTCCATATTCATTCTCTCGGTTCACACGCTGTTTCGTTGGCGACCGTGTGAGGGCATTCTGCATTCTTACTTTCCACTGTGAGGAGGTCAGCCACATGGGCCAAGCTTTTCTCGTGGTCAGCGCCCTTCTCACTTCCAGAACTGCCACCACTTCTTTCGCCTCCTTTCGAGTCGGTCCGGGACGCGGCCCATCTCAATCGGAACTATCCGAAGCCTCCCTGGAGCGTCACTTCGGTCGACTCCCCTCACCACTTCGTCTGAGACCTTGCGCACGGTGTCTACTCCCTCCTTGCCCAGCACCACATGTGCATATAATTAACCAAATATCCCGATTTCACTGTCCATTTTTTCGAAACAAGCCCATACTCCTCGTGTGACGCCTATGCCGTTCCCGGCATAGTGTAGCAGTATGCCGGGTGCCGGAATATGCCGGGTGGAACGGTTTGCCCCTGATTTTGCAGTCTTTGCAGCG
>CAINDV010000212.1 GCA_903847485.1 uncultured Verrucomicrobiota bacterium | reverse complement strand
GGGGGGAGTTTCCCGTTCCAACAACCGGACCAGCCCACCGGCCGCGAAATCACCCAGCCACACTTGGATGGTGGACTGGGCGCGGCCCGCCAGCCGGGCCAAGTCCGCCAAGGTGTGCTGGCCACTGGTGGCCCACTGCACCACCTGGAGCCGTTCTTTGTCCCGGGGATCAGTAGCGGCGCGGATCTGCGTCTTGAGGGCCACCGTTTCCGCCGCCGTAATATAATAGTTAGTTTCGTTCGTTTTCTGCCCAGGCCAGAGTTTACACCCTGACCTGGCCATTTACCAGATAGTTCTACCGATTATTATAGGGGAATGGTATTAGCTGCTGGCTTGCGGGGGCAGAAAACGAAAAAACCCTGAAAAATCAGGGGTTCAGAAACATTGGCGGAAGGGGAGGGATTCGAACCCCCGGCAGAATTGCTCCTGCGTCTGATTTCGAGTCAGGTGCCTTTAACCACTCAGCCACCCTTCCCACCTTTTGTTAACAACCATTTGCTGACATTCAATCAACCTCCAATTTGGCTTTGTATCCCACGTTTGCACCCCGCATATTTTAATCGTGCCGAGACAACGGACACAATTCCCGCGTCCACCCGGAGCCGACAACAACACCTGTCGGGAGACGGCAAGTGGCGCTCGTTTTCGAACGTGCCGAACCTGCTGCAATACGTCGGCAACGGCACGTACTATGGCAGAATCAAGATTGCCGGCAAGGTGTTTCGGGAGTCCCTGAAAACAACCGTTTGAATGTTTTGACCAACGGTTGGTCGTCCGGCGCGTGCCGACGCAGTCGGTACCAGCGGATTTGATTGGCCTTCAAATCCACTTCGGCACGACCCAGCCGAGGCCCCCACAGTTGGTCCACTTTCCAACGATGGCCCAGCCCCCGGATCGCCCCTGCGGGATCCGTGCGGCGCAGGTAAATGACCGTTCTGCGGGGACGTTTTTGAAAATCCAGTGGCCACCGCTTCGGAAACGGACGGCGTACGGGTGCCGGCTCGTCACGGACGGCCCGGCGCTGCTGGTAGGCCGCCACCAACCGGTCGCTCGTTGCCTGGAACGCCGTTGCGCTGGCGTGGGGGAAGCGATCCCAGACCTCGTGCTGCCACAGATGGTAGAAGCTCTCATGGAGATTTGCGGCCCGTGTTCGCGCGGCGGGGCCAAGACCGGGGTGACGCCCAACGACAGACAAAAGCGGATGACCTGCCCCAATACATCCGGATGGGTGTGCGTGCCTTGGCAGCGCGAATCATTGTCGCACTGGGCATCCGTCGGACCGCCGTGCTGCCGCCAGTGGGTTTCCAGGCGTTCGCAGAGCCAGCGGGCGCGTCGGGCGGCACTGACCCGGGCCCCGCACACCGACCCCAAAGTGCGCGCGTGGTAAACACGTCCCGCCTGGGCCCCGCTTCCAGCGGGAGGTCTTCGATGACAGCAAAGGCCTCCAACTCCGCGTCCCTGGCGGCCACGTCCGGCAGATACCAACCCGCGGGCGGGGCCGTGCGGCGCACGCGGCGCACGGCATCCAAGGCCCCATGCGCTTTAAGCATGCGCCCGAGGGTGCGCCGGCTGGGCCGTTGGCCTTTGGGCCTTTCGGAGAGCAGTGCCTCGCGGATAGCCTGTGCGCCGATGAAGCCCAGCTCGCCCGGCCGCAACTCCCGCCGCCAAGCCAGCACACGGCGTTGCCGGCGGACGTGGATTTGTCGGCCTTGCTGACGCGAAGCGTTCGATTGATCCGCCCAGTCCACCCGGTCCAGCTTTGGTCCGCGCGTGCGCGCCAGCCAGTATTGCAAGTGTCCGAGGCCGACGCCAAAGCGGCGTGCCATGGCCCGTTGCGTTTGCCCACGACGAACCGCCGCCACCGTGGCTTGCCGATCTTTTTCAGAGAGTCTTTCAGGCGCAAAACTATATCAGGCCAACCTAGAACTGATGACACTTGCCCATTTAACGGAAAAAAAGTCGCCGCCGAATGGAGGCGGCGGGTGCGCGGCGCGGCGCGATCCATCAGTCCAGCTTGTCCGAGGGGAGAAAGCCCTTGAGCTGGTTGATGCGGGTGGGGTGACGCATCTTGCGCAGTGCCTTGGCTTCAATCTGCCGGATGCGTTCGCGGGTGACGCGGAATTGCCGGCCCAGTTCATCGAGGGTGTGGACGTAGCCATCGCGCAGGCCAAAGCGCAGATCGAGCACCTCCCGCTCGCGCGCGGTGAGGCTGTCCAGCACGGCGGTCAGCTTCTGCTTGAGCATCGCGAAACCGGTCGTTTCGCTGGGGGGGTCGGTGGACTTGTCCTCAATGAAATCGGCGAAGCGGATGCTCTCGTCGTCGCCGACGTGCGCCTGGAGGGAGATTGGCTGCTGGGCCATGTGCAGTAGGGCGTGGACGCGCTCCTCGGAGAGTTCCAGTTCGACGGCGAGTTCCTCCGGGGTCGGTTCGCGGCCGAAATCCTGGAGCAGATGCGTCTGGGCACACAGGAGGTGGTTGAGCACCTCGATCATGTGCATCGGAATGCGGATGATGCGCGACTGGGCGGCGAGGCAACGAGTGACGGACTGGCGGATCCACCAAGTGGCATAGGTGGAAAACTTGTAGCCGCGACGGTATTCGAATTTGTCCACGGCGCGCATCAACCCCATATTGCCTTCCTGGATGAGGTCGAGGAAGGGCAGTCCGCGGTTCGTGTAGTGCTTGGCGATGGAAATGACGAGGCGGAGGTTGGCCTCGACCATTTCGCTCTTGGCCTGGAGCGACTGGGCGGCGAATTGCTTCAGCTTCTCGTAGTGCCGCAGGTATTCGTCGCCGGGCATACGGACAAGCGTTTCCAGCGCGGCGATCTTTTCCTGTTCCGCCGGGACCAGGCGGTCTGAGTCGTGGGGCGCGAGGCTTTGTAGCTCGGCCAAAGTGCGGCGGCTGTGTTGAAAACTGTCACAGACATTCTCCGCTACCTGGGCCATTTCTTCGAGGATCTTTTGTTTGAAGCAGAAGCGGTGGCAGAGTTGGTCAAGGCGGTCTTCCAGGTGTTTCAACTCCTCCTGCAGCCGGCTCTTTTCCTCGGGCGAGGCACCATTTCTGCATTGGGCGTATTTGTCATCCATCTCGCGATCCAAGTGCGCCAACTCCTTGGACAAACGCCGGATCTGCCGCAGGTGTTCGTCGCGCACCTCCTGCTTTTGCTCGATGACCACGCGGTCAAATCGCTCATTGGGCGGCTGGGCGAGCAGCTTTTCGGCGAGGGCGATGTGCTCTTTGCCGGTGAAGCCGAAGCGATACAAGATGCGGCGCATGCCGGTTTCGGCCTCTTCAATGCGCTTGGAAATCTCCACCTCCTGCACCCGGGTGAGCAGGGGCACCCGCCCCATTTCCTTCAGATACATCCGCACCGGATCGTCGAGGGAATCAATCTTCGACGCCGCGCGTTCCTCCCCCGGCTCCAACGGGCTGACATGGCCCAGTTCCACCTCCGCCTGATCCACGATGTTGACTTCCAAGCTGCGCAGTTTGGCGTAGAGGACCTCCAGTTGCTCGGGCGCCAGATTGCCGTCGGGGAAGGCCTCCATAATGTCCCCGTGCGTCAGGTAGGTCTGTTCGCGGCAGAGCCGGATCAACTGCTTGAGTTTGTCGTTAAAGTCGGTCGAATCGGGGGGGGAGCCGTGACAGTTCCCGTCCTTCGCGGCGGCCGGCGTAGCCAAGGCGTTGGGCGGGATGGCCTTGCTCCGGGATCGCTGCGGCGCGGTGGCTGGGAGCAAGCGACTGCGGCGGGCGCGTCCGGCGGGACGCGCCTTTTCGAGACCACCAAGTCCCTCGTGGGCAGGCTCGTTTGTTTTCATCTCTCGATGTTTAGCGACCGGTGCCGCCCCCGTGTCCAACACGACGGGCGACGCGGAAGTATGTTTATCGCTGGCGAAGGCGTCAAGAGAGAAAACCGATTGTCCAGCAGTTCGGGTGCGTGACCGCAGAGTAACTTTGTTCAGGCGGCGAGTTTGACTTTGAGATAGTTGGCGTTGTTGAGGCGATCCCAGCATTCATCCCACCGGTTGCTTTTGAGCGCCAGGCGGAGGTTCAAGACGCTGGTGGCGCCG
>CAINDV010000211.1 GCA_903847485.1 uncultured Verrucomicrobiota bacterium | reverse complement strand
CGGCGCCACCAGCGTCTTGAACCTCCGCCTGGCGCTCAAAAGCAACCGGTGGGATGAATGCTGGGATCGCCTCAACAACGCCAACTATCTCAAAGTCAAACTCGCCGCCTGAACAAAGTTACTCTGCGGTCACGCACCCGGGGGGGCCAGGCTTCCGGCTTCCTGCTTGACGGGGTTCCGAGGCGAAGTCTACCTTCTTGCCGCAGCATGATTATAATCGACAAACATTTTCCCGCAGATCGCGGCGGCGGCGCGGACGGATTCAGAATCCTGACGGCCTGCTCACGCTCCGCCCTGGCGATCGGGACCGCAGCCGACCGCAGCCCCGTTCACAACTCCACCCAGCGATGACCCCACCAGCAGATACTAGGTCCATCACCGAGGAACTCAAACAGTTCGCCCGGGCAAACCTCGTGGCCGAGGGAGCAGAGTTGGATGAACACAGCCCTTTGGCCGACGCCGGCGTTGATTCCTTTGCCTTGGTTGAGTTGTTACTCCATTGCGAGCGTGCTTTTGGCATCCGAGTGCCGGAGTCGCACCTGACCCGCCACAATCTGGTTTCGGTGGCCACGCTGGCGGCCTGCATCTTCGATCTGGCCAGCGGCGGTCATTCGCCGCCTAGGGCGACGAGCGTGGCCGCTACCTATGCCTGACCTGCCTCGCCAGGTTCGGTTGGCTGCTGGAGACTACTTCATGCACGCCCAAGACCATCGGATGCGACGTGCGGGACTGCCGGGCAATGTGTGCCGCATAGCGCTCCGGTTGGAAGCTGGCCTCGATGTGAACCTGCTGCGCGAGCGCGTGACCGCGTCACCCCTTCTGAACTGGCTCGCGCGAGTGCGCATCGCGCGTCCGCTTTCGGTGCTTCCCCCGCTCTGGCACGCCACCGCAAAGCCGAGGCCCTTCTTTCACGAGCACAACGAACCGGACGGCGTCAGCGATGGTCCCGAGGCACTGCCGCCGGCGGTTCTAGGACGCGAGTTACATGCGAGCCGCGGGCCGGCACTGGCAGTGGATCTGGTGCGGCATAAGGACGACACCCAGTCGCTCGTTCTTTCTTGGAATCACGCCCTCATGGATGCGCGCGGCGCGGAGCTCATCTTCCGCCATGTGTATGCGGGTGACACGGTGAAAGGGACGTCCGCCCTCAAGAATGCAATTAGCGCCGAACAACGAAACGGGGGCCTGTCCGGTTGGTGGAGCAGCATGAAATTAGCGAACGGCTCCGTCAAATGGCTGCACCAATCTGGCGTCGAACCGCTCTTCACGCTGCTGCCTCCGGCGCGGCCGGCTGGCCCTTCCCGGAATTTGTCCCGGGTTCTGTTGTTCAGCGACGTGGAAATGGCCCGCATGGACAATCACTGCCAGCGCCTCAACGCCGGCTTCCGGCGCAGCAATTTCTACCTGGCAGCCTCGATTCGAGCCTTGCATACCGTCGCCACCCAGCGCGGGAACACGACCGGAGCCTACTTGGTTCCCGTGCCGCATGACATGCGCCGGCGCGGTGCCAGCGGCCCCATCTTCTCGAACCATCTCTCCATCCTCTTCTACCGCATCGAGCCGCGGCAAGCTGTCAATCTAAGCGCGATCCTCAGCGAACTGACCCGCCAGATGATGGACCAAATCCGCGACCGTTTCCCGGAGTGCTGTATGGCTGCGCTGGACATGTTCAAGCCCCTGCCGCTGGGTTTCTATTTGCACCAATTGGGCAAGCCCACGCGCGGTAAGTTTGCCACTTTCTCCTTTTCGGATTCGGGCGAAACCTGCGCGGGGATCAGCCACCTGCTGGGCGGGCGCATCCAAGCCGTCACCCACCTGGTGCCGACCTGGCGCCCACCGGGATTGACGGTGCTGTTCTGGAATTTCAAAGGCCGGCCCTGCGCACAATTGTCGTGGCTGGACGATTGTCTGAGTTTGGCTGAAGCCGAAACTTTCGAACGCAGTCTGCGCGCGGCCTTGCTGGAGGAAGTGGTGCCGTGAAAGTGCTCCTGGTGGCAACCAACCGCGAGCGGTTCCCCTATCCGGTGGCACCGCTGGGCGTGTTGTGTGTGGCCGCCGCCGCCCGGGGAGCCGGGCACGAGGTGGAGTTTCTGGATTTGGGGATGGAGGCTTCTCCCCAGCAGGCGCTGCGAAACGCGCTGCAGAGCAACCACCACCAGGCAGTGGCGTTTGGCATTCGCAACCTGGATAATTGTCTCGCGTTCGCACCGCGTTCGTATGCCGACGACGTGCGGGAACTGGCTAAGACAGTGCGGCGATGTTTCCAAGGACCGTTCATCCTGGGCGGCAGCGGATTTTCCGTCGCGCCCCACGGTTGGATGCGGCGGTTGGAAGCGGATTGTGGTGTGATCGGCGAAGGGGAGCGGGCTTTCCCGGAGTTGCTGGCTCGCTTGGAAGCCGGGAAGTCTTTGGCTGGGCTTACCGGCGTCATCACCGCGTCCAAGAACGGCAGCCCGGACGGAGCCTTTCCCGCGCGCGGCTTCGAGCGACTGGCTGAGTTGACGCCGCCGGCGCACGAGCTTTGCAACTACTCTCCTTATGTGCGGCGGGGCGGGTTCGTCGGCGTGCAAACCAAGCGCGGATGTCCCTTCAAGTGCATCTACTGCGTCTATCCCCAACTCGAGGGCACGCGCTACCGTCTGCGTCCGCCGGAAGCGGTCGTCGCGGAAATCGAAACCGTAGTCGTCCGGTCGAAACAGCGGCATTTTTTCTTCGTGGACAGCGTGTTCAACGATCCGCGCGAGCATGCGTTGGCGATCTGTGCGGAACTCTCCCGGCGGCGATTGCCGGTTCGCTGGAGCGCCTTCTGCAATCCGGTGGGTTTCGATGCGGAACTGGCACGGGCGATGGTCCAGGCGGGCTGCACTGGCGTGGAGTTCGGACTGGACGCGGCCACGCCCAAAATGCTGGCGGCCCTGGGCAAGCCGTTTGGACAGCGGGAAATCCGAACCGCGTTGCAGGCGATGCGGGACGCCGGTTTGCCGTTCCTGCTCTGCCTACTGTTCGGCGGCCCCGATGAAACGTGGGCGGACATCGAGGAAACGCAGGCATTCCTGGATGGGTGTGCGACGGCCAATTGCGTTTTCGCCTCCGTTGGCATCCGCATTCACCAAGGCACAGCCCTGGCCGGTTTGGCGACGCAGGAAGGTTTGCTGTCACAGAATCAGGATCTTTTCGAATCTACCTATTACATCTCGCCGGCCCTGGCCGATCGGGTGGTGGAGAAACTGGACCGGATCGCACGGCGACGGCCAGAGTGGAGTTCCCCGGCGGATTGGCGCCGGCCCATCATGGGCTGGGCGCAGAAAGTGGTACTGTTGCTGAACGTGCGCCCGCAGTGGAAACACATCCGGGGCTACGGCCAGTACATGAGACGACGTGTAAAGTGACGAGCCCTTCACGAACCAATCCGGCCACACTCTCCTGCGATGTGCTGATCGTCGGAGGAGGCGCCGCGGGAGTGGCGGCGGCAGCGGCGGCGGGCCGTGCTGGCGCACGAGTGATCCTGCTGGAGCGGTACGGGTTTCTCGGGGGCGCGGCCACCGCAGCCCAAGTGGGCACTGTCTGCGGACTGTATTTGCGGGACACAGCCAGCACCGAAGCCACACCGGTTGCCGGCGGCTTTCTTCGGGAATTCTCCGTGCGATTGCAGCGTGCCGCCGGTTCGGCGCCGATCCGGCTGAAGGAGGGTCTGTGGGTGTTGCCTTTTCCCGCACCGGCCTTTGCGCGCGTGGCAGATGCGGTGGTGAGTGAGTTGGAAAATGTCACGGTGGTCCTCCACGCCACAGTGGCCGAGGCGCAGACGGAAGGCCCCCGCGCGATGCAAGTTCGCGTCCTGGCTTGGAACGACCCGCTGGTCTTCTGCCCTGGCACCGTGGTGGATTGCACGGGCGAGGCGACCGCCGCCGCGCTGGCGGGCGGCGGGGTGGAAAACGGGATCGCCGACCAGATCCCCGCTTTGGTTTTTACTTTGCAGAATCTCGATCCTTCTTTTGCGGAATGCGGCCTGGTCGAAGTGAGACGTGAGTTGCGCCGAGCGGTCGAGCTGGGTCGGTTGCCCGCAGTATGCGAACGGCTATTGTTGGTGCCCGGCTCCGGCGGCGAGGGATACCAGGGGTTCAAACTTAATCTGATTCCTGGAAGACCTGACAGCCCTGCTTGGCAACAGGTGAGTGCCTGGGAACAGGAGGCGCGCCAGCGCGTCGAGGAACTCCATCGGTTCCTCGTGGAACACACCGCCTCTTGCCGGAATGCGCGTCTTGCCTCCGTCGCCCCCCAACTCGGCATCCGCTCTGGCCGGCGCATCCAGGGACGCGCCAGGCTGTCCGACGACGACGTGCTGGGCCTGCGGAAGTCCGCGCTCGGAATTGCCCGTGGTTGCTGGCCGATGGAGCGCTGGGGAAACAGCGTGCGACCGGAGATGACTTACTTCGACGAGCGTGGCTATTACGAAATCCCTCTGGACTGCCTGCGCCCCGTGGGATTGGAGAACGTCCTGGCCGCGGGCCGCTGCCTTTCCGCGGCGGCGGGAGCGATGAGTTCGGCCCGAGTCATCGGCACTGCGCTGGCCACGGGCTGGGCTGCGGGAACGGTCGCCGCCTTCCAGGCCTTGGACCGGCCGGTCGAGAGCGCGGTGGAGACGATTCGGGAGCAAATGGAAGTGGAGTGTGAAAACGTGAAACGTGAAGCGTGACACGTGAAGCGACAACCTGTAACCCAGTCCCATCCAGATGAACGTTTTTGACACCCTGGCCCAGGCGGCCCGCCAAGGGCCTGATCGGACGGCCATCATTGATGCCGCTGGCCCGCTAAGTTACCGGTCACTCTGGCGCGACATCGAGGCCGCGCGGAGCGAACTGGCCCGCCTCGACGTGCGCGAGGGGCAAGGCGTCGGGGTGCGCGCGCGCAACGGACGCGCGTTCGTGACCGGCGCGCTGGCCGCGTTGGGTTGCGGCGCGGTGGTGATGCCCATTCACCACCAGATGAAATCCGCCGAGTTGTCCGAGATGCTCGCGCGCGCTCCGCTGGGAGCGATCCTGGACGACGGTTGCGGCACGGGCCTGGCCGGCCAGACGGGCCGGGGCGTGGAACTGGCGGGTGGCAGCGGCTTGCGTTTCACGCGACTCGACGGCCCGCAGATCCCGTTGGCCCCCGGCATCGCCGACGCCGCATTCGTGCGGTTCACCTCGGGCACCACCGGTGCCGCCAAAGGCGTGGCGCTGACGCACCGCGGAGTGCTCGAACGCACGCGCGCCGCCAACACGGGACTGGGCCTGACTTGCGAGGACCGAGTGCTTTGGGTTCTGCCGATGGCCTATCACTTCTACGTTTCCATCCTTCTTTACCTGGAAGTCGGGGCGACCGTTCTGGTCACCGCCGATTACTTCGCCGAGAGTATCCTGGATGCGGCGTTGATCCACCAAGCCACCTTTCTTTATGTGACCCCGATGCATGTGCGCATGTTGACCGCCGATCAATCCGGCCGCGCGTTGCCACCGAGTTTGAAACGGGTGATGTCGGTTTCCAGTCGTCTCGACCCACAGACGGCGCGGGATTTCTTCGCCAAGTATCAGGTTCCGGTGGCGCAGGGTTATGGCATCATCGAAGTGGGCCTGCCGATCATGAACATCCAGGAGGCAGAGGCACACCCGGAATCCATCGGACGACCGCTGCCCGACTTTGACGCGGCCATCCTGAACGAGCGCGCGGAACCCGTGCCCGACGGCGAAACCGGGCAACTTGCCTTGCGAGGCCCCGGCATGTTTGCGGGTTACCTCAGCCCGCCGAGGTCGCGTGACGAAGTGCTGCGCGGAGGCTGGTTTCTCACCGGCGACCTGGCGCACCGCGACGGCGCGGGACGAATCGTCCTCGACGGGCGGACCTCGTCCGTGATCCACGTCGCCGGCCACAAAGTCTTCCCGGAGGAAGTCGCCGCCGTGCTGGACCAACACCCGGCGGTGCTGCGCTCACGCGTAACCACTCGGCCGCATCCGCAACTGGGCGAGGCCATCCACGCCGACGTGCAACTGCGCGGCGGCAGCCCTCCGCCCGCGAGCGAAGACATTCTCTCTTTTTGCCGGCGGCGGCTCTCGAACCACAAGGTGCCCACGTCGCTCGACTTCGTGGCCCAACTGACCCTGACTTCCAGCGGAAAGGTGCGGCACGGATGAGGAGCGACGAAGACGACCGTGACCAGACCGCAGCCGGTGCCGCCGGTGAGAAGATCGTCCTCATCGGGGGCGGCATCGCGGGACTCGCGTGTGGGTGTTACCTGCAGATGAATGGCTATCGGACGGAAATCGTCGAGGCCAATGCGGTCCCCGGTGGATTATGCACTTCCTGGGATCGGGGACCGTATGTCTTCGATGGCTGCTTGCGCTGGCTGCTCGGCACCCATCCGTCCTCGGCCTTCCACCAAGTGTGGAAGGAATTGGGCGCCATCGCCGGCCGCAAGATTTTTGATCAGGACGAAGTAGTCCGGGTCGAAGGCGCGGAAGGCCGGGCCATTTCCGTGCCCTCAGACCTCGACCAGCTTGCGCGCGAGTTCAAACGCATCGCCCCTGAAGACACCAGGCTGATCGAGCAACTGGTGCGCGCGGCGCGGCGTTGCGCTCCCCTCGAGCCACCGCTGGAAAACCCGCTGGAGTTGATGACGCTGCTGGAGAAAACGCGGGTCGGGCTTCGTTACCTTCCGATGCTGCCGGTGATCCTGATCTGGAAGGGGCTGCCGGTCGGCACCTATCTCGCGCGCTTTCGGAACGGTTTCCTCCGCGAAGTGCTGCTGGCGCTCGCTGGCGACGAGCGCATGTCGGCCCTGGTGTTGGTCATGGTCCTGGCATTCAGATCCCGCCAGAACACCGGCTTTGTCGCCGGCGGCTCGCGGGCGTTTGCGGAGGCGATCGCCGACCGCTACACGCGTCTCGGCGGCATCGTGCGCTACCATACCCGCGTGGCTTCGGTTAGGGTCGAAAACAACCGGGCCACCGGCGTCAAGTGCGCCGACGGAACGGTCGTCCCGGCCGCAACCGTGGTTTCCTGCGCGGACGGTCACACGACGATTTTCAAAATGTTGGACGGCCGTTTTGTCAACCAGAAGCTCCTTCGTCTGTATGAGAAGGGTGAGTTGTTCCCGGGCCTCATCCAGGTTTCGCTGGGGATCAACAAAACCTTTCCGGACGCGCCTCACACGCTCAGTCTGCCGCTTCTCGCTCCGCTCATCGGGGACGACAAAACGCGGCATAGCCGGATGGAAGTCTCGGTGTTTGGTTCCGATTCGGGGCTCTGCCCGGAAGGCAAAACCGTCCTGACCGTCAGGCTCTCCAGCCGCTATGAATACTGGGCCGACCTGAAGCACCGCCACCCGGAAGCTTACGCGCCGGCCAAGGCTGCCCAGCTCGACGAGATCGTCGCTATTCTGGACCGACGATTTCGAGGCGTGGCCCAGCAGCTTGAACACGCGGACGTGGCGACCCCGGCCACCTTTGCACGCTATACCGGCAACTGGCAGGGTAGCTTCCAAGGCTGGCTGCCGACCCCGCGCATCCTGGGCCGGCGCATCCCCTGCACGCTGCCGGGACTTGAGGATTTCTACATGGCCGGCCACTGGGTCGCGGCGGGCGGGGGATTGCCGTCTGCCGCTCTCTCCGGCCGGTATGTGGCGCAAATGATCTGCGCCCACAATAGGCGGGTGTTTGCGGCCACCGAACCGTAAGTTTCCTCCTCAATACGCCACCGGCTGGCCGCGGGCATCCGTACGGAAAAGAAATTCAAAAATCCGGGTGGTCTTCTTCCCGTCGCGAATCCGTCCTGAGATCCGGTACTCAGTTTGCGGCTCCAGAATCAACCCGGCGGGTCGCGCATAGACTCTTTCGTAAGCGCATGGGTGCGGGAAAGAAACCGGCTGAGTGAGGGTCAAATGCTCTTCGGAGGGGTCAACTGGCATGGGATCTCCCCGGCGCATGTGCGCGCTCAAGAACTGCCGGGCTTTCCTGACCGTTACGTCCACCGGAGTTCCGGTGGGGAGATGAGTGAATCCGGGCGTCCAAATCCGCAGGAAAACCTCGTCACCCGGAAGCGTTCGATAATCCCGATCGAACGGCACGCGCGCAATCCGGGTGAGGGCTTGCTTCTTTGTAGAGACCCATTCGGCGCCATTTCCCGTCGCACGAAAATCACGCAGTCCCGGGAAATCATCAAATTGCGCGGCCACCCGATTGGCCGAAGTGTCCTCGGTGGGGGTGAAATTGCTCAGCAGCATTCCGTTCGAGTTGAGGTCGTCGAGCGCTCCGTGAGTGCCTCCGAACTTCACAAACTCGCTGCCCTTCTTGATCAACCAACCGGCGTGAACGTGATCGTTCTTCAGGCTGATGAGAATGGAGGCTGGATTGAGCGTGACCTGGGTGTGGCCGCGGACAATTCGCTCCAGTGCGACAGGATAGCGATGGGTCAAGGTTTCAGTCATCCAGGCCTCAGCCGGGGCAAATCCGTGCGCGTCGATCTGGTTCTTTCGAGAGAGAGCTTCGATGACCGGTTGGTAGTTAATCGGGTCGCCCGTCTCGACCGAATAACGGAAGGCGTCCTGGGCGGCGTTGCACTCAATGCTGGCCCGTTCGCCGCTCGAATTCATGACTATGAACCGATGGGGCTGTGCGGGGGCTTGGGCGGTCACGATGTCCACGCCCTCCAGGTGCGAGAGTAGCTCCACGAGCCTTTCGGTTTCCGATGGGCAATTGTGAACTTCCACCCATGACTCGATCCCTGCCGTCGGCAGAACGACGTCCTTTGGCTCCAGGATGGACTTTCTGATCGAGTACCCGGCTTTCTTCAGGAACGACCGAATTTTGACGCGCCGGCCCGCGCCGGCGTGATTATTGCCGTGATCGGAGAGAATCAGGATTTCGAGATCCCTCCCCTCCTGCGCCCGGTAACGAGTGCGCAGCTCCTGGAGCTTTTCATCAAGCGTGACGAGCATGGCGAAGACATCGGCGGATAGGTGCTGAGCACCGTCCGTCGAATTAATAAACGCGTAGTAGTTACCGTCTTCGCTGTTGGTGTTGAGGAACTCCTCGGTCACTTTCCGCAACTCGTACTTAAACGTGCTGCGTGGGAAGACATAGCTCATCGCGAGACGGAAACCGCCCTTCGCCCGCCAAGTCATCTGGTTCTCGAACTCCACCGGTGTGGTGAGGCAGTTCACGAACACCTCTGAATTCTCCGCATGGCTGAAATACGTGCGTTGATAGCCCGGCAGTGGGCGATTGCCAAAAATCTCGGCCCACGCGGTGTCGCTGGCCGATGGAAACGTCGAGACAAGGCGGCTGACTGGGAAGTATCCCCGATGAAAGGCCTGGCGCTGGAACTGCCGGCCCTTGCTATCCGTGTGGGTGACCCCTTCCTGTAAGGCTTTCATGTCACGGTAGGCTATTCCATCGAGAGCCAGGATCAGCCGCCTGGGAAGCGCGGCGAGGCCGGTGGCGGGAAGGACAGGGATGAGCAATAGGAGGAGGAAGAGGGACCGGCTCAGGCGACGGCTCAGACGAGCCGCACGGGCGAAGCCCAAGCTGAGAAACAGGGTGCTCATCGTGAGAGGATTGCGTCCAGCATGTCTGAACGAAAGGTCTTGGCCAGGCGTCTTAACCTGGCAGGAACTGGATCGTGTGCGGCGCAGACGAACATTCCTCATGCGTTCTTGCGAGTGCGCTGTCGAAAACAACCTCCTATCGGAAGCCTCCAGCCTTCGGATGGCATTGCCGCTCGGCACTCCCCAGCACGCGCGATTCGAGAAACTTGCCGCGCCACTCCGGGCGTGAGACCTTCCCGCGCGTCTTGGCACCCAGAGACTTCACGAACCACCATTCCCGCGGCACCTGCCAGGCAGGCAGTTTCCCCAGCAGAAACTGCCTTAGTTGGACCGCGTCCCCCTCTTGCCGGGGCACCACGCAGGCCACTATCAGATCGGTGCGACCGGCCGATTCGTCCGGCACACCGAACACGAGGCATTCCGTCACAGACGGGTGCTGCCGGAGCGCCTGCTCGATCACCGTGGGAAAGATCTTTCGTCCGGCCACGTTAATCTGGTCACTGTCGCGGCCTCGCAGATAGACCAGTCCCTCCTTGAGTTCAGCCAGGTCGTTGGTCTGAAAAGATCGCCCGCCCAGTGTCTCCGACGGGTGCGGCCAGTACATCTCGCCGACCGCGCGGCCTCGCACCACGAGCACGCCGTCGGCGTTCACTCCGGCCTCGACGTTCTTGAGCAGATGCCCCACGCAGGCTTCGTCCTCCCGCGGGACGGGCGTCGCATCATAAGAGATGCCGCCGCACTCCGAGGCTCCCAGGAAGTTATGAATCTTCAACCCCTGCGCCGCGAAGACCGCCCGCTCCAGCGCCAGCGGCAAGGGAGCGCCGGCCGAAATGGCCAACACAATGTTGGGTGGAATGGCACCGGCCGCGTGCCAGGTCCGCCACAGGGCTGGTACGGCCGGCAGGGTCAACTTCCGATGGCCTTGCGCCGCCCGGCGCACCGCCTCCGGCAGCGCGGAAGGCACCAGGATCAGGGGGATGCCATGCAGCAACAGCGGTAGCACCAGACTCGAAAACCCATACGAGTGCGCCAGGGAAATCACGCCCAAGTTGGGCCAGTCCGGACGCAGGCCCATCGTGGCCACAATATTCTCCACGTCGGCCGCCAGTTGTGCCTCGGTGAAAGCCACGGCATGCAAGGCCCCGTTTGGGGTGGCCACGGTTTTCAAATGCCGGCAACGAGGGGGAGGGAGCAGAATCGAGGGGGGCCGATCGTGTGGCTCCAATGGGCAAACCACGCTGCCCTGACGCCACCCGCACAAGACCGCCAAGACGAAGTCGGCGGAGTTTCCCTGTGGGCAGACCCACTCGGACGCTCCCGTAACGAGGGCCTCCACTTGGCGGTCCAGTTGGCCGAACGTCCAACCCCGTTCCGAGGACGACTCGCGCAACGCGACTTCGCTGGGTCTATCCCGGACGACTTCTCGCCATCGCTCGTAAAGCATGTGTGCCTTTACCATACAAATGACTGAATCAATGGCAAACCCAATCTCACAACCCAATCCCCAATCTCACGACAACCCAATGTCATCACAGAAGACGGGGCCTGCGTGCGTCCTGTGACCATCCTGCGAGTCAGTTCCGGCGACGGAGAGCACACCACCATTTCCACCAGCGCACGGAATCAACCATCGGAGCGATGCGACTGGGGCGTTGACCGCCAATCACCGCAATCGGCACAAACTCAACCCGATGGCCCGCCGTCAGAAACGCGACCAGGGTCTCGGATTCCACTTCGAAATGCGCCGTGGCGAGCGGCAGTGTCGCCCACGTTCCGAGGTGGATGAGCCGGAAACCGCATTGAGTGTCGGGCAGGTTCGTGGCCGCAAATCGGGAAATCCGGCGGCTCATCCAACGATTCATCTGCCGGCGCAGCCACGGCATGGCCTGGGCGTTCTGCATGCGGTTGCCGATGACCAACCGTGCGTCCGTTTGTTCAGCGCAGCGCAGGAAGGAGGGCATGTCGTCGGGGTTGTGCTGACCGTCGCCATCGAGGGTGAAGGCCCATTCGTAACCGCGGTTTAGCAGGATCGACAAGCCGGTCTTGAGGGCCGCGCCCTTTCCAAGATTCTTCGCATGTCTGGCCACCGTCGCACCTGCCGCCCGGGCAACGAGCGGGGTGTCGTCTGTCGAACCGTCGTCCACGACTACCACGAGCGGAAGTTGGTGGCAAACCGCTCGGACCAAAGCAGGTATCGTTGCACCCTCGTTGAAACAAGGGATCGCCACCGCACAGGTCGTTGGTAGAATCGATCCAAGCACGCCTCCAGCTTGAGTTGATTTTGATCAGAAATCGAGTGAAAACGGCTCGGCTGGACAGCTTTTCCGATTGTGAGAACTCAACTTCGTAAACCGACAACCATCAAAACGGCTCGATAAACTCTTGCCTTCCTTCGTCCTCTCCGTATCTTGGCCCAGATTCGCGTCGAAGATTACCTTCGGCTGGCAATAGAAAGCAGAATATCGATCGAACTATGAAAAAAGCGTTACTCAGTCTCCTTGTCTCGACTACGGTGCTCGTCCTCTCGGGCTGCGCCACAGACCAAGGGCAGAAACCTCCCGAACAGGCAAAGGACACACGGCCCCCCGAACAGCGGTTAAGTGTTGGCATGACCAAGGACGAAGTGCGCAAGGCCATCGGCAATCCGGGGGGTACGTCCGTGAACAGCGACGGGGAGGAGTCCTGGCGCTATAGCGACTCCGCCAAAGCCTTTATTCCTTTCTATACCATTAGTGGGGGCAAGTTTCAGCATCTGACGGTTAATTTCGACAAGGAGGGCAAGGTAAAGAATTGGTCTTCGAACAGGCAGGGTACGTATTGACAAGCGCCTGGGTCGCCAGCAGATCCTCCAAATGGCTCTTCGCCCGATTCGCTCCGTAGAACCGCCACTCCGAAACGAGGCGCCAGTCGCGCACTGGGACTGGTTGGGCCTCGGTGTGCCCGGATTGAAGCGTGACGTCCAGGCAACCAACTTCCTGAGTTGACCATGTGGACTGAGGGCAGAGATCCCGCTCTGGCAAGGCTGAAGCGCCATTGAACGACCATGCTCTTCCCCGCTGGGCCTCCACCAGCTTCCCCTCCGCGCGTTGTCGTCACTGGCGCAGGCATCATCACCGCTTTGGGCCTGGGCTGGAAACCCAACGCGGAAGGCTTCCGCGCCGGACGCACGACCTTCCGGCATGTTTCGTTATTCGACGTCCGCCGCCACCGGGCGAAGATGGCGTCAGAACTTGACTTGCCCGCCGCCTTGCCGCCGACCTGTCTCGGTGCGCGTCAAGCGGCACGGCTCGACCGCGCCGGGGTCGCGCTGCTCCAGGCAACCTGGGAGGCCTGGTGCCAGGCTGGCTGGGAACCCGCCGACAATCTGCCGTTCGTCCTGGGCACGACGGGTGGGGCCATGTCGCTGGGCGAAGACTATTTCAGGCAGGCAGTGCAAACGCCGCTCCAGCATCGCCGGCAACCCACGCGCGCCGTCCATTACCAGGCACAAGTCCAGGCCCGCACCGTCATGGATGCCCTTGGTTCTGCTGGCGCCATCACCATCCTTTCCAACGCTTGCGCCTCCGGTAGCAACGCGATCGGCCACGCCTGGGATTTGATCCGCCGCGGCCAAACCGACTGCGTGTTGGCGGGCGGATACGACACGGTGAGCGAATTGGTTTTCTCCGGTTTCGATTCCCTGCAAGCGCTGTCAACGACCGTTTGCCGCCCGTTCGATGCGCACCGCGATGGGCTGACGCTGGGCGAGGGAGCGGCTGTCCTCGCTCTCGAAACGCTGGACCACGCCCGCCGCCGGGAGGCGCTCATCCTGGGCGAGTTGATTGGCTACGGCGTGGCCAGCGACGGACACCACCTCACCCAGCCGCACCCCGAGGGCAACGCCGCCTTGACCGTCATGCAGCAGGCTTGCGCCACCGCCCGCGTAACCCCGGAAGAGGTTGATTATGTCAACGCCCACGGCACGGGCACGCCGCTCAACGACAGTTCCGAAGCCCTCGCCATCGGTCGCTGGGCCGGGGCACGCGTGGCGACCTTGCCGGTCAGTTCCACCAAAGCCGCCATCGGTCACCTGCTGGGCGCGGCCGGCGCCGTGGAAGCGGTGATATGCTTGATGGTCCTGCGCGAACAGTGGCTGCCGCCCGAGACCACGTTCCGTACCCCCGACCCCGCCTGCTGCTTTCCGATCGTGGGCCAACCGCAAGACGCCCGCGTGAAAGTCGCGTTGTCCAATTCCTTCGGCTTCGGCGGAGTCAACGCGGCTTTGATTTTCAGGAGGTGGACTTGAGCCGGATTTTCATAAGTGGAATGGGTGCCGTCTCTCCGGCGGGCTGGAACGTGGCGGCGTTGCGGCTGGCCTTGGAGCAAAGGACGCCGCTGCCCATTCAGCTTCTCCAACGGCCTGGCTGGGAGAAATCTCTCCGGGCGCGATTGGTCCCCCAACCTCTCAGCCGGCCGGCGTTCCTCGCCCATCCGCGTTTGCGGCGTGCCAGTCCCATCACTCACTACGCCGCGTCGGCCGCTCTGGAAGCCGCGGCCCCTTTGCGTATAAATCAAGAAGGCGTCCGCAAATGGGGGGTGATCGTATGCCTGCAATCGGGCTGCATTCAGTACTCCTGTCGCTTCTTTGGCGAGGCGCTGCAAGACCCCGCGACGGCCAGTCCGTTGCTGTTCCCCGAAACCGTTTACGGGGCGCCAGCCAGTCACGTCGCCGCCCTGTTGGAGAACGTCTGCCTGGTCTTTACGCTTCTGGGCGATCCGTCCGCCTTCCTGCAAGGAGTGGCCTTGGGCGTTCAGTGGCTGGAAGAGGATCGCGTGGATGCCTGCATCATCATTGGAGCGGAGGAAAACCACTGGCTGCTGGCGGACGCGCTTTGGCATCTGGAGCACTCCGCCGTGATCAGCAACGGGGCCGGGGCTTTGTGTTTGTGCCGGGAGCCGAAGCTGTCGGCGGGTCTCGAACTGGCGGCCATCACCGAGGCGCATCCTTACTCCGCGCGCCAGAACCGAAGGCAGGCCGCGCAAACCATGCGAGGGCAACTCGGCGCCGGGGCCGCCCTGGAACTGCTTTGCGACGGCCTTGGTGACAGTCCCCGCGCCGACGCGCCCGAAGCGGCAGCGTGGCGGGATTGGACCGGCCCTCGCCTCAGCCCCAAACGAATCTTGGGCGAGGGACTCATGGCGTCCGCCGCCTGGCAGTGCGTCGCCGCCTGCGACGCGTTGGCCACCGGGCGATGCGCCACCGCCACCGTCAGCTTGGTCGGAGCCAATCAGCAGGCGCTTGGGGCGCGTTTCGCGCACGTCAACTCCGCTTCGCCGGTGTTGCCACCAGTGACGCCAACCGGTAGCATCCCTTCATGAGCTTGCGGGTCATCTTGGTTACCGGCGCGAACGGCCTCCTGGGCCAGGCCATCGCGCGAGCCTTTCTCGCGGAGAGTCCGGATAACTCCGTGTGGCTGGGCGTGCATTCACGCACGGAATCCGCCACGGAACTGGTGCGGCAGAACCCGGGTCGTTGTCGCACCGTGGCGTTGGACGTGACCTCGCGCGAAGCCTGGCAGCAGGCCGTCGCGCAAGTGACGGCCGCGGATCATCGTTTGGATGTTCTGGTCAACAACGCCGGTACCCATGAAGACGCTTTGTTGGGTATGATGTCTGTGACCGCATGGGAAAAGGTGCGCGCCACGAATCTCGATGGTGTTTTCCACGGCTGCCAGGCGGTGCTGCCGACGATGATCGCGCAGCGTTCGGGCCGGATCGTGAACATCTCCTCCCTCAGTGCGATCCTCAGCCCTGCGGGCCAGGCTAACTACGCCGCCGCCAAAGCCGGCGTCCTGGCCCTCACCCAATCCCTCGCGAAGGAAGTCGCCCGTCTCAGCATCACGGTCAATGCCGTCTGCCCCGGCTTCGTCGAAACCGAGGCGCTGGCGGGTCTGGCCAAGGAAGAACGCGCCGAGGCACAACGGCGTGTGCCCATGCGCCGCTTCGGACGACCGGAGGAAGTGGCGTCCGCCGTCCGCTTCCTGGCTTGCGCTGAAGCCAGCTATATCACAGGCTCTGCGCTCAAGATTGACGGCGGCATTCTCTGATGGACACAACCAACGATCTGAACAAGCACATCAAGCAGATGATGGTGCGGGATCTCATGCTGCAAATAGCCCCCGAGGAAATCGCGGATGACCAACCTCTGTTTGGTCCCGGCAGCCTAGGCTTGGACTCCGTAGATGCGCTCCAACTGGTGGTCGGCCTTGACAAACAATTCGGCCTGAAAATTCCCGACCCCGCTACCGCCCGGCAGGTGCTCGCCACCGTCTCCACGATCGCCGCCGCTGTCGCCGACCTTTCGCCGACCATCCGCCGCGTGGAGTGCGGAGGCGTGTATCTACCAGCTAGGACTGAGCAGGCCGACTGGCACCAGTCGGCGATCTGATTTTACGCATTGGCGTAAACAAGGTTTCGACACGGACTGGCTTGGGTTTGCGTGGGGTTAAGCCCTTGATTGTTTACAAACTGTAAACATCGCAACTGATTTAGGAACAATGGTATGAACCGGTTCTGGTTCGGTTTTGTTTGCACCGGAGGTGCATCCGGTGTGGGGGGTGCGGGGGGGACTCCCCCGCTGGGCTGTTTTTGGGGGCTGTGCGGTGCGAAGTGAGGCCGAAGGACAGATGTGGCTATGGGACAGATTGGCGCAGTTCCAGGGCGTGAAGTTAAGGGCGGGTTGGAGGGACATAAAGGTACTGTGTCGCGGTAGTTCGTGGAAGCTGGAACAGTGCGTGGAAGGGGCGGTCGCCACCGAGGCCGTGCTCGCGAAGCCGTGGTCGAGGGTGGCGACAGGTGGGGCCGGGTCGAGGCATCTTCCTCCGGCCATTCCGCCACCGAGCGAGGGCCGGGGGCCGCCCAAGATCCGACCGTGTGAGCGTGGCCGCCGCCGGGGTTGGCGAAGGGGCCGGGAAACCGACCGCCGCCGCGACCGCCGCCGCCGGGCACCCAGGAAGTTGAACGGGGAACGGCGGCCACCCCACCGCCGGGACAAAACCCGCCCGGAGGGCACGCCGATTCTTCGGTCGCTCAACGGGGGTAAAACGAGGTTCTATTCGACACCGGTAAGGAGTGAATTCGCTTCCTCTGCGCGGCATGCTTTCGGGGGG